>NZ_JAXHDD010000008.1:0-118127 GCF_037072025.1 Pseudogracilibacillus sp. SO30301A
ATAAGATATAACATTCATTTAGTAGCCTCTCCTTAATGCTATACGATTGAACATGTCTATCTTCATCATATACTAGCAATAGGTAAATATTCAATACTTTTTATACTTGTGGAAAAGACTCTCACTTTAATTTAATACAGGTAAAACCTGAAAAAATAGGGAATAGATGAATTGCCTTTTTGTATAGAAAAACATGTTCCTATGGCGTAATAGTCTGTTTTTGTACAGATGTTATTATGATATGAGGTTACGATAGGAAAGACATCTGTCTCTTAAACTTTCAACGATTTAATACAAATAACGTTCTGTTACTTTTTTAATCGTAACAGAACGTTAAGAAGATATTTTTAATAAGCCATATCAGCGTCATGATAATACTTGAATTCTAGTAAATTATTAGCTGGATCAATTAAAAAAAACGTCAAATGTTCTTCTTTTTTTCCTTCAAATCTTACCATCGGTTTATTAAAGAAGGGGAGTTTTTGTTCAGTTGCAAATGCTAATGTTTGCTCATACTCTTCTCTATTCAAAAAGGTAATACCAAAGTGACGTGGATACATTGATGGTTCATTATCAATATTTTCTGGACTTAAATGGCAAACTAGTTGGTCACCGAAGAAATCAAATGTTACACGATCATCATACCTTCTAGCCAACTTACATCCCATCTTTTCATAAAAATCTACTGTTTCATTCAATTCTTTGCATGGAATAGCTAAATGAAATATTTTATTCGTTTCTCTCACTTTATACCCTCCACTTCAAAAATATTAAAGGTGTCAGATCGTAAGCCTAAACGTAACGTTTCAAGTGAGATGACGTCTTGCATGGAAATATTTGCAAGATTGACATTCACTCCTAACTTTTGAATAAAAAATGATTGCATCTTTTTAGTAGGGGCTTCAAATATTAATTTTTCCACTGGGATATGTTCATCTAGTATTAAATCAAGTATATCCATACGTATATTTCCATCTTCCCTACATATTCCACTTGTTCCACTTTCTCTGGATTCTAATATTACTTTTGTCGCCCCAGCGTCAAAGTCTTGTTGTATATATTCAAGCCATGCTGATGAATCTTGTTCATTGGCCTCAGAAATATCTTTTTTGCCAACTTCACTAAATACGATAAATTCTTGTGAAAACTCTGTTATGAATCTAGCTTTCTCCCTATTGTCAAAAGGTACTGTTCCATTAGAAAGTTCAACATAGTTACAATTAAATTGCTTACAGTAATCATAATAATGTTCGACTTTACCTTGACTTAAAAATTTTTCAAATAATGTTCCACCGAAAAAGAACTCAATGTCGTGATGTCGTAAAGATTCTATTTTTTGATATAAATATTCAGTGACAAGGGAGGTACCCCAGCCAAATTTCACCAGATCAATATAGTCGCTTGCACTGTTAATCGTATCTTGAAAATAGTTTAATGGTGTTCCATTGTCAATTAGAATCGTTAACCCTTTCTTTCTCGGTTTCATTTCTCGTGTTGGAAGAATTAACTCTTTTCCTGGCATGCATTTATCCTCTCAATCATCGGTATTTTAGTATCTTTTCTAACCTTCATGACAAATCCCGTTTCTAGCTCCTTGATGCAATACTCAATATCTTCGCGGATAAAGTATGAATTTTTCTCGTCAAAGAACTTGTTTGCTACATGCGAATGTTTAATGCGTTCGGATACTTCCTTAGTTGTAAGTGTATTCGAATCTTCTAGGATACTTTTTACATACTCTGCACATGCTAGATCATCATCACCGCTCGGATGAGAGGCGATTATATTGATACTCTTTTGTTGATCCGTAGTAAATTTGTTCTTTATATAGTTTGCTGTCGTTTTAGCGTTTGAATATCCGGTTACAAATGTATAATCCGATGATAAACAATTTAAGGTAGCTCGAACACCGTTTGTTGTTTTTTGAATAAGTGTTTTTCCAGCCAAATTTTTTGACCTTATATTGTAAGGAGAATTGTCTAAGTCAAACCCTTCAATGGGAAGACCATTAATCTCTCCAGCTAAAAGAAAATCAGGATTTTTCCTTTTTAACTGAAAAGCCTGTTTAACATTTTTTGCAAGAATAATTCGCTTTGCCCCATTTAAAAAAGCATAATGCGCTACCGTAAAAGCACGTATGACGTCAATAACTATCGTAATTTTCGCTACAGTAGGTGGAGAGCTGTTTCCCTGATAGATATGAATATGCATTCGTAAAATTCCCTCCTTACTATTTTCTGCGATTTAGATGGGATTTGCCTAATAAACTTAAGTGATTTATACAAAGTATATTCGCCCAAAGAGAATACGTTACAAATAGAAGGTTAATTCGACGCACTTCATAATAAATGAAATGTTTTGTGTGAAGACAATAAACAATTTAACCTATTAATTGCCAAGGTTTGTGACTCGACAATTAATAGGTTGATAAAAATGTTAGGAAAATAAATTTCGTGATAATCAATGGATAGAATTTAAAAAGTTAGATTATAATCGTAATCGTTGTTCCTAAACCGATTTTCGACTGAACATCGATTTTTCCATCATGTAATTGGATAATCGCATGAGCTATACTCATTCCTAGCCCTTCTCCTCCAACCCGATCCTCTGTACTTGTCCCCCGGTAGTAACGCTCGAAGAAATTAGCCACAAAATCTTCATCCATTCCTTTTCCGTTATCGGAAACTTGAATCATCGCTTTACCGGATTTGTTCGTCACCTTCACTTCCATTGTAGTGTATGGTGGGTTATGTTTTACGGCATTTGAAATAAGGTTATCTAGAACGCGAGTGAACCATTTCGGATCGATGTCTGCATAACATGGATGAGATGATGCGTAAAATCTAAAATGCTTGTCTTGAATCGTTAAATCATTTTTGAATTTCAACACGTTTTTTTCCACAAACTTGTTCAAATCGATGGTTTGTTTCTCAATCGTTATGACGCTATTTTTTAACTGAAAAACTAATGAAAAGTCTTCCAGCAACCGAACCATATAATCACTTTTTTCCCGGATAACTTTTCCCATTTCTGACAATTCAGTTTCAGAAAAAGTATATTGCTCACTTTCTAATAAATGACCATAGCCTTGAACACTCGATAATGGGGTGCGGAGATCATGTGAAATGCCGGTCATCCATTCTGCTCTAGTTTTTTCTAACTGCTCTCTTTCTTTTTCTGCTGCAATAAGCTTTGCTGACATCTTTTCAAAGGATTGAAATACTTCTTGGAAAATCCGATAGCGAAATTTTACTTTGCCATTTTTCTTAAAAATTTTTCGCCGTTCTTTCTCGGTTAAAACGTCTAGATAATGATTTTTCTCCAATCGTTCTAACCAATTGACAAATGTAATTAACGGTTTCCCGTAGCGATAGCCATTCCAAATGGAAACAGAAATCGCAATGAATAAACTGATTAGAGCAATCATTATAAAAATTTGCGTTTCTTTCGCTGGAAACAACCAAAAGCTCTGATCTTTATATTCTTCATTTATTAAATGTAGTACCCACGTAACATTTGCCTTTTCATCATGATGTGTAAAAACTTTTGTGGAATTTTCCCCGGGTTGATGAATTCTTCCAATTAAATCAAGAGGTTTGTTATTTCTTTCACTCGACGCACCGATCGTCTCCACTAAATCTCCATTGACATAAATGTCAAGATAACTATTGTGTGATTGTAACGTTTGAATTAGTTTTTTGTTGTCTGTCCGGTCATTATATGTTTTATACAATTCTTCAAGCATCATTTGCTCATCATTATAAAAGCCAAATATATAATAATAGACGCCATCTTCCCATTTATCATAAGCTGTTTCAACGGTATAATTATCGATTTCACCTGTACTTTCAATTACTAATAAATCATGTTCAGAGTAGGATGATTGCAAAGAATCGGGTGTATTAACAGAATAAAAGACTTCTCCATCTTGATTGACAAGTTGAACCCACATATTATTTTCAATTAAAAGATCATGCCATTTTTCACCAATTGAAAATGTATCTTCATTATAAATGACTGCACTTAAAGGAATGGATTCAATGATCTCTCTTTTGGGATTCGCTTTTAATTCTTCTTTAGTTGCTAAATTGGCAAAAATAAACAGTAATGACAGAGTAATGAAAAAGAGTGCTATTAACAAAGCAACGAATTGGAATGCAAAATGGACAGTAACTCTTCGTTGTAATCTCATTAGCTATAATCCTTTACTAATTTGTATCCAAGACCGCGAATAGTCTGAAGGTAAATAGGGTTGCTAGGATCAGGTTCAATCCGTTCTCGAATTCGTCGAATATGAACCATTACTGTATTATCATCCACCATATGGTCATACCCCCAAACGGCTGTAAATAATTGTTCTTTAGATAAAACTCGATTGACATTTTTACAGAAGTATACGAGGAGAAGAAAAACTTGTGCAGGACAAGATACGAGCTGTCCGTCTACACTTAATTCTCCTGCATCTTCATCAACAGTAAAATGACCAAAATCATATAATTTTTTATTCGGTATCACAGCCCCGGGATGGCTGATCAGTTGTTTTCTTTTTAACTGTGCCTTTATTCTAGCGACAACTTCCAATGGATTAAACGGTTTTGTCACATAATCATCGCCGCCTTTTTCAAACCCTGTTAATACATCAAAATCGGTTACACGAGCGGTTAGAAATAATATATGCACATCCGTATATTCACGAATTTTTGTACATAAATCAAAGCCATTTATGTCGGGAAGCATAACATCTAAAACGATATAGTGAAGCGGAGTTGTTTTCACAATTTGTAAAGCTTCTGCTCCAGTTTCCGCTGTATGTATATGATGAAAACCTTCTTTTTTCAAAACCATCTCTACCATTTGTAAAATAGATTTTTCATCATCAACTAATAATATATGTGTCTCTTTCATTTTATTCACCCAATTTTATCCTACCATAGAAAGCTTACGAGAACCTTAACAGTTTTTGGGGAAAATTAATGTAAAGATAAGGTAGGTGATTAATCGTAGTAAACTTCCTCATTTATTGTATAGATAGACAAAAAATAACGAGGAGGATTCCTATGTTTGAAAAAATGAAGTTAAGAAGTTTTATATTCTATCTAATTATTTTTTTTATTATATTTGGCATTACAATAGGAATAATTAGTCCAGAAAGTGATCTCACCATCGACATTTTAGCATCAATAATTTTATTTGTACTATTTCCACTATTCTGGTTTAAGAAGCAAATGAAAAAATATGATATGCATGTAAAAGAAGTTATAACATGGGAAGGGATGACAAAAAAGTTACCTTCACTTTTTCTCATTACATTAACGGTACTATTATTTTCCTTAGCATTTTTTTGGGTTCAAACGTATTTATTTTCTTTTATCGCACCTAATTTTGCTGAAAATCAATTATTAATTACTGTTGAAATGGTCAAGGAATATGAGCAAGCTTCGAGTGTTCAGATGTTCTGTATATTTATAAGTGCATGTATCATTGCTCCAGTTGCAGAGGAATTTATTTTTCGGGGATATTTTTTAAAACGTATTGCACAAAAAACTAATATCATTTTCAGTTTAATTATTACGAATCTTATTTTTGCCATACTACATATGGATTATATAGGGGCTTTTATGTTCGGTTTTCTTTTATCGCTCATTTATTTAAAAACGAATAATTTATTGTATCCGATTATGATTCATTTCTTAAACAATACATTAGTAAGTTTACTAGATTTGTTTAAAATACCAATACCGGATTTTATTAATTACACAGAAATAGAGCAAGTAGCTAGTTTTATGTTGCCAAATATAATCATCGGTCTTATATCTTTGCCGTTTCTGATCTACTATCTTCACAAATATCGATTAAATTCGCAACTTAAAACAGAGTAAATAATAAAAAAGTGCGGCAAATAGGGATTATTGCTTATTTAAAGGAGAAATTTTAAGATGAATGAACATACAAGAATTCATGCCATTGATGGCATTCGCGGTTTTAGTTTATTCGGAATATTATTGGCTAACCTATTAATATTCCAATACGGATTATGGGGAAAAGATGAAATCCATTTATTTGAGTTGTCGAGGGTAGATCAATACACGTACGCTTTTACCAAAATTTTTATTGAAGGAAGTTTTATGCCAATTTTTACATTTTTATTCGGTTACTCGATGATCATGATGAAAAATAGCCTTGAACGAAAGAAGTTAAGAGTAAAATGGCATTTATTCCGTAGAATGGTAATGTTAATCATTATCGGTCTCCTGCATTCTATCTATTTCTGGGAAGGGGATATTTTACTTCTTTATGGGGCGATGGGAATATTACTTTTAATGTTCGTAAACCGAAAGCCTAAGACAATACTTATTTGGGGAGTCAGTTTATTTTTGTTGTTTGGGATTGGAAGTTTTTTTGGGGAAGAAGAGCTGCAGCAAGCGGATACAGACTTTATAGACGCTTATATAGAAAAAACAACGGAAATTTACAGTTCCGGAACATATGCAGAGATTAAGGATTATCGAAATAACAACGAAGAAGATCCTTTATCAAAGGAACTAGGGGAAGGTAAAATGGTATTTTTGGTTTTACTTACTCCGCTAGTAATTGCACCGATGTTTCTGTTTGGGATGTATGCAGCAAAAAGAAAGATGTTTTTCCGTCCGTATAAGGAGAAGCAGTTTTATTGGATAGGATTTACCCTCTTTCTTCCAGTTGGTCTTTTGTTCAATATAATAGGATATTTTTATTCAGAAAGTAATTGGGGAATGGGGCTTGCGATGATAGGGGAGATGTTGCTAGCTTTCGGTTACATCTTTTTAATTGCGCTATTGTATTGTCGGAAAAGCAAATTTCGAATTTTAACCTATTTAGAGAACATTGGTAAATTGTCGTTAACAAACTATATCATGCAGACGGTGATTTGCACAACAATTTTTTATGGCTATGGATTTGCTCTCTTTGGTCGAGCTGGCGTTACAGATGGCATCTTGCTAGGGATTGTCATTTTCGCACTACAAATATATTTTAGTACAATATACTTAAACCATTTTCGTTACGGTCCATTGGAAAAAATCACAAGAAGTTTCACATATCTGTCGTTTTTAAAATTTAACAAGAAAAGAACAAAGGGAAAAGTCGCTTAAGAGAAGAGGAATTTGCTTGAAAAAATTTTTACAAGACTTGATTAAACCGACCATTATATTTTGCTTGATACTAATACTCGCAATGATCGTTACTTATTTAAACAGCGTAAAATTCGGTTTTGATCCCGAAAAATTATTTACACAGTTTGAAAATCATACAACAGGAGATGTCCGACAACGATCGGAGCTCGAACTTACAGTAGAACTTTTTACCAACAATATTCAAGTACCAATTCAAATCATATTGTTGGCAATTATTCCAATTCCGTTTTTCTATACGATTGTATTGATCTTTAATGGCATCTTGAACGGTATGATTTTTTATATTTACAACACCACCCATTTAGCGACAGGAAAAGGTGACTCCTTATTTTGGATGATTGTAAAAGGTTATTTACCACATTCTATCATTGAATTTCTTGCCTTTATTATAGCTACTGCTTTAGCATATCGAATTAATCAATGGATCTTTAGAAAAATTGGTCAAAAACTTTTTGGGAAAAGCGCTCCTGTATACACTTTTAAGGAATTAATCGTAAATTCATTATTAACGTTTATAACAGTGATCTTCCCATTAACTTTGATTGCTGCGCTGATAGAGGGCTTTATTACTCCACTTTTTTTGTAGAAATTTCTGAGCTGGTGAAGACAATGGAAGCACCGGATCGGCTTTTCCTTGGATACGGTAACTGTTTGTGCAAAGTCTAATGATATTAGCATCTTTAGTTGTTACCCCTTTGACATTTTTCTTGGGTGTGAGGATACATTTGTGCAAGTAATAAAAATAGATAGGGGATTACATCTCCTGTCTATACTATTGGATTACACTAGTAGAATGTATATATTCTTGGTGAAGTTTATGAATGACTTCATCATTAATTATTTTTAATTGATTAATGGTTGACGGGTTATCGGCTACCCATGCTTTGTGATTCTGGATTAATTTTTTCGAGAAGTTACGTGCCCATCTAGCATTTGCTTTTATCATCTGGTAAATTTGCGTAAATATCGATCACCGTTGAATTTAATAATGGAATGTTTACTTCCAGATGATTTGAATGTTCAATTTTACTCATTTAACTATAATGAATTCTGCTATAGTGGCTAGAGTACTACTATAGGCGTCACTTCTAAAAGAACAATAGAAAAGCAAACGAGCCGTCAGAACGGAATAAATGTTACGTTAAAGGGACATTTTAAATAGAAGAATAACAACAGTTAGATATCTATGATAAAGTGTAACTAGGAGTTAATATTACATAAAGGAGAGGATCTTATGTTTGATTTAACAAATAAAATCGCTTTAGTTACTGGTGGAGCAAATGGTATTGGAAAAGGAATAGTGGAAACTTTAGCTAAAGCGGGAGCGAAAGTAATGATCGGTGATATCGATGAAGAAGCAGGTGAAAAAACTGCTAAAGAAGTCGATGGTGAATTTTACAAATTAGATGTTACTGATAAAAATAATGCAGAACAAGTTGTTCAGGATGTTCTAGGTAAGCATGATAGAATTGATATTTTAGCTGCAAATACTGGAATTTATCCGGAAGTGTTGATTGAAGACATGACAGAAGAAGATTGGGATAAAATTCAAAGCATAAACTTGAAAGGAATTTTCTTCGTTGTAAAACCAGTGGTGAAGGTTATGAAAGAACAAAATTACGGTCGTATTATTCTTACTTCATCTATCACCGGAGATATTACAGGATACCCTGGCGGTTCAATTTATGGTGCGACAAAAGCTGGAATCCTTGGATTTATGAGAAGTGCCGCATTGGAGTATGCAAATTATGGTGTAACAGTTAACGCCATTCAACCAGGAATGATTGCTACTGAAGGTTTGAAAAAACAACTGGGAATTTTAAGTGAAAAGGGTGCTGAAGCTGTTCCGATGAAAAGGTTAGGAGACCCGGAAGATATTGGTGTAGCAGTTTGCTTCTTTGCATCAGAGGAAGCTAAATATATTACTGGTCAATCCCTCGTAATAGACGGAGGTCAAATCTTGCCTGAAACTCCTGATGTAATTTTATAAATAAAAGTCATTTTAAACAAAGCCAGGAATTACAAATAGTAATCTTGGCTTTTAATTATAATTATTTTCTTTTTCCCAGAAACTAGAGATTGTCATTTTGGATATTAAAGAAGGTAGATCCTGAATCCCTAGTTCGGTCAGAGTCTGTAAGTATCCTTCCTACTTCTGAAATGTAAATTTCTATTGCGATTATATCGTTATTTACGATATAATCGTTTAAGACGATGAATTGGAGGGTTAATATATGATTGCTGAAATAAATAGATATTTTTCTGATATTTACTTTGAACTTCATCCAGAACAACAAGAAACCATCTCCCACCAAAGTGTCCGTATCTTACAAATGGTACAGAAAAAGCAATTTGTAATGGTTCGAGATATTGCAGAGCATTTATCTATATCACATAATACTGCGTCGGAACACATTAAAAAGTTAGTAAGTAATGGATGGCTATATAAAGAAAGATATGAAAAAGATCAACGCAGGGTTTATTTGCATCTAACGGAACTTGGTATAAAGATATTAAAGAAAAATACAGAATTAGATGAAGAAAAGTTACAAGCAGCACTTGACAGGTTATCAGATAAAGAAAGGATACAGGTTGTTAAAGCCTTTCAGTTACTAAGCGAGGTATCAAAATAAATGCATTTGTTTATAAAAATTGTCGGTTCTGCAGCCATTATTGGCATAGTAACCGAATTAGCAAGACGATTTCCGGTATATGGAGGAATTATAGCAGCTCTACCTTTAATTAGCATTCTAAGTATAATTTGGCTAACAGTACAAGGAGAATCTACAAAAACGATTAATGAATTTATAGGTGGTGTGATTGCAGGTCTTCCAGCAACGATTGTAATGCTTCTGATAATTTATATTGCATGTAAACATTCTATTCATATATCAACAGCAATTTTATTTGGAGTTATCGGCTGGGGATTCTTTTTAATTATTCAAAGATATATAACTGGAATATTCTTCACCTAGAAAAGAGAAATAACGTATGAAACGGAACATTGCATTTTAACAATGTGGAGAAAGTATCTGTCAGATTATTGTTAAACTATTACTCAGAGGTGATGGAGATGTTTGTAAAGGGTCTAAACCATTTTTTATTTTCTGTATCTGATTTGGATAAATCTATAAAATTTTACCAAGAAGTATTTAATGCTAAATTACTTGTGAAAGGAAGAAGTACTGCATATTTTGATTTGAACGGGATGTGGATTGCTCTTAATTTAGAAAAAGACATTCCCCGTAATGAAATAAGTGAATCATATACTCATGTTGCTTTTTCAATTGAAGAGGATGAATTTGATCATATATTTAACAAGCTAAAAAAATTGGATGTAAACATTTTACCTAGTCGTCCAAGAGATGAAAAAGATAAGAAGTCCATTTATTTCACTGATCCTGATGGACATAAGTTCGAATTTCATACAGGTACTTTGCAGGACAGATTAGATTATTACAAACAGGATAAACCGCATATGGAATTTTATGAATAAACTAGCTTCTTATTCAATTGGGTGTTCTAATCGAATAAGAAAATGTGTCTTTTTTGAATCAATCGTGACATTTCAAATGAGTGATTTGTGTTAGATTTCATTGCCCAATATTTTAAATGTCCTATAACTTTAACATTATAAAATGAACCTTGATTCATTTTGCTTGTAATTCTAAAGATTATATACTGGCATTGTTAAGAAACTTAGGGAATAATAGAGTGAATAATAGATTACAATACATATTTTCCATACAATTAAACTAGATTTTCAATATGTAATTAAACCAAGGAGGATTTTAAAATGGCAAAAGATCGTTATCAACAAGGTTTGGAAAAAATAAAAGAGCTCACGTTATCAGACGATGAGAATCCGACTGGCTTTATGGACATTGGTGAAGCGTATAAAGATATTGCTCCAGATTTAAGCAAATATGTTGTTGAATTTGCTTTTGGAGATATCTATTCACGACCAGGATTAGATAACAAACAAAAGGTTCTTACAACCATTACAGCCCTTGTTGCTCAAGGAAAACCACAGATTGAAATGCATATTAAAACTGGGCTTACTGTTGGTTTAAAACCGGAAGAGATTGTAGGTTGCATCATGCACCTCATTCCATATACTGGATTCCCGAGTGTCCTAAATGCGTTAGCGGCCGCTAAAAAGGTGTTTGAAGAACGTGGAATTAAAATGGCTGATGACTGACAGGGTATTTAGTAAGTAGAAATGAATAGAATAAAGTTTAGTAGCTTGCTAGAAAAATAAGAAAAAAATAAAAATAGCCACCGCTCTTCATATGAGTAGGTGGTTATTTTTATATCATTCCTTCTCCTGACTATTAGAAAAAGACCGATTATAAAACTGTCAGCTAATTAGCTAAGAGCCATTAATATTAACAGACGCTTTAGTTTTTCGTTTACTACCAATTTATGCCGATTATTATATTTGGTAGCTCTTAGCGATTAAATTCAATTTTTTAAAAAATTGTTGAAAATACTATGTTAAAATAATTTATATCCAGGTATTAAAAGTCTAACAAATGTGTTTTGGAATCGAGTCATTTAATAGTGTTTTAAATTTATATTATTAAACTAAAACGCGATTATCCAGTGAAATGGGAATTCTAAGGTACTTAAAAAGTGGGTGTATGAAATAGATATAGATAAAGATTTTGAAAAAGAAATGAACCGTACTAAAACACGAGTAAAAACAGGTTGCCTCAGTTTCCTTATTGGTTTTGTCGCACTATTTTTTGGGCTGATTATTTATTTTATTGGAACGTTATTTTTTGAAATGAATTTTAAAGAAAATACACTCGTTGTGAGTGAATCTCCAAAGAACATAAATACAATTAAGGTTGTCGAAATAGGCGCACCCTTTTCCTTTGGTTCTTCTTCTATTCGATTGAAATATAAAGACGATGATTTTGATACTAGTTTATCCAATGATGGAAAAAACTTAGATGAATCCAATATTGAAATCAATTGGATAAATGATAAGGAAGCAACTGTTATATTTGATGGAGAAGAACAACCGCCTGAGGTCATTAAGTTTAAAGTGACAGATAATGAGTCTGCTTCTTTTAAGGTTGAATATATAGAACTAGGTTATATACCCACTACTTCTCAACAAGATCCAAACGGGGATTATGCAATTCAAATAAGGAAATCCACATATTCCAAAGGATCGGAAAAACAATATAATTATAATGCCCCAATCAGGGTATATTACGGTCCAAAAGGTAGTGAACCTGTTCAATTTAAGGATTGGAAGATTGATAAGTTTTCCAATAAAGATAAGTTTGAATTGTATTGGCAAAATGATTATGTTTTGATTGATGTATTGAGTGAAAATGACAACGGGACAATTTATGTGAAAGATTCGTTGAAGTTATCGTTTAATTAATTCTGAAGTTAATCAAAATGCAGTCAAAAGATAAATCTTAGGTGGATTCTCTTTCCCTAAACTGGCTATTTATGGAATAAGGACATGCACCTATATAAGGTGTAAGACCATACTATTTAACATCACGTTTAAAGAAAAGTGATAAACTTATAAAGTGTTTGTGAGTATGATTGATTAAATTAATATGGCAGTTTGGACATGAAGTGGCAAAAACTAGCATGAATGAATCATCATATACGATATTTTTACTAAGGAGGATACTAAGAAATGATTGTAGAACACGTACATTTTTATAATAACAATTATGTTGTCGTTGACGACATAGTGGAGTTTGAAAGAGTTTATATGGTTGATGAATCTAAATTTAGTAATAAAACGTATGAAGACTTATCAAGGGTTTATCAAAAATTGCCATCTTATATGGGTAATACAACCAATTTTCCTTGCTGGTTTGGTAATGAGGAAAAAGGAGATAAATATTTTATAACCGTTTCATTTGAAATGTCTGGCCTACAGTTTTGGGGTACATTGCCTTTATCTAACTTTTTACAATGGGAAAATCTCTTTAATGAAATGATAAAAAACTTCCCATTTAAATATCAATAAGTTCTACAAATAGATGCTTTAACCGAATAACGTATTCGTTTATCGATTCACTTTATGTAGTATCGGGAGGATATTTTTTAGATATCCTAAACAAAATCAGGAAGTAGAGGAAAATGAAGAACTACGATATTATATTTTTTATCATAGATGATACACTTTTTGATTTTACTAAGTCAAGAGCAAGAGGTTTTTAATAAAGTCTTTGTAAATATATTTAAGGCTATTTATTTGATGAAATTGAGCTATATTTGAGGGGGATAAGGATGGAGATTAGGTTTTATATTTCTGCCAGCTAGCTTGTGTTTTTTTAGTAAACGGTTTATAGTAGCGTAAGAGACTTGATTTTTTGTGATCTCTCCTTGTGCTATTAGTTGTTCGTAGAAAACACTAACTGGCATATGGAGAGATTTTTTTCGTATTTCTAGAATATGATCCCTGTCATCCGAAGACAGCCTTCTCGCATTACCTCGGTCGGAACGTCTTTTTGGTTTTAATGCCAAAACCATTTCTTCGATAGTGCAGAAGCCATTCTTGCATCGTCTTAGCCGCAACCTTTCGTTCCCCGTAATATGGAATAGTATGAATTTTTCCCTCCATTTCTTGAAAATAATCCTTTGGTTTCACCTGCCCATTTAAAAGTGGGGCAATTAACCCATAACGAAATAAAGCAATTTCTTCCCGTGTTTTTTCATTCATAAACTTTTCCTCCTTTTTGAAAAGGACAACCGGTTATCCATTGCCTTTATTCTACTTTTTTCGTCAATAGTTTCATAGGCAAGATTTATGTGGGACGAATATATTTTTTTTCTTCGATAAATATGGTAGAATTAATTTGCCCATAAAATAGGATGATAAATGACCCCAGCTCCTTCGATAGAAGGAGGTTGATTCGCCAAAATCTTGGATCATTGTCATATATTTTTGGGCTTCTTTTTTTACATCCTGCGTGAAACCCAATTTATACCCTAAGTCTGTGAAAAAACTATGAATCCAGGGAATTCTCTCACAAAAACGTTTCATATGTTGTTCCAATTGCTGGCGACTTCCTTCTACTTTCTCTCCTTTTAACGCACTACTTAATCGTCCCACCATAGAATCCAAAGTATGTTGAAAATAGGGGATTAGAAAACTAGGTAATATAGAGATATTTACTTTACAAGCTAAACACCTAAAACGGCATATTGGAATATAAAATTCCTCATCATCAATACCATATCGCCAATAGTAGCCGTTTCTGTGTACATTTCCTTGAGCGATGCATTGACACTTGGGACACCGATCAAATACAGGGAAATCATTCTTTTTTCCTTTCGTCTCATATTCTTCTATTCCTATTCCAAAATCGTGTAAAATAATCATAAAAAACTCCCCCTTCTAATATGCAAAAAAATTAGCATATTATTACAGAGAAGTAAAGTAAATATACTGGAGGAATTTGAACAAAACTCCCCTATATTTAACGTAATAAAGTGACGCTTTACAGTATGGTCCGGTAAACAGCTTGTCATTCACTGGTACATTTTGTGGCATTAGTTGGTACAAAAGATGTCACTAGTGGTACATTTCATTGGCTGTAATCAGTTTATCAATTTCAAAGTGATGGAACCATCTGGAATTTATGAAATAAATAGCAATGGATTTAGTTGTCATTTAAATGAAGAACAATCAACTATTAATGGTATATTTGAAGTAATAGAAAGGCATACAGTTATAAACAACTGGGTAAGTGAACGGAAAATTTATAGTTTGAATAAATCTCAGCTTCCAAGATGGTTCAAAGATATTGTACATTCGTTAGAGCAATTAGAGCAAGAAGGTTGGATAATATCAATTAATTTTCTTTAAATGAATTTAGTCTTCCTACCGTTTGGATTTTTGGTTGCAATGAACAGAAGAAAAAAATATTATTTGGTGCTAAAAGTTCATTTAATTTAGAATCATCTATAAAGGGTGCTTTCCTAGAGTTTATCGCTAATTATACCAATAAAAATCAGTTTGACGTTGAGATTGTAACTTATATTCGCAATAAAAAAATAAATTCAGAATATTTAAACCTATTCAATCTATTCTGTATAGCAAAAAAAATGACGATGAATATTCATTGGAAAATCTACAAAATTTTTTGGTTGAAAACCATGCATTTGACTAATTTAAATTGGAATTTAGAGTACCAGAGATAAAAAAACAAGGTAGAGTTGTAAATAGAATAATTGTTCTTCACTTAGATTATTTATACTATCAGTTAAATTTTAAAATAGCTTTAAGTCAAGTATCTCTTAAAATTTTAAGTCCATATTGTTTATAGAAAGGAATAAAAAATGATCAATAAGAATTTCTCTTTATTGTTTATTGCTTCAGTCATATCTACACTTGGAGCGTCCATGACTTATATTTCCTTATACTGGAACTATTTTGAGCAAACTACAGTAGTTTCATTAACATTATTAACGACAGTAACATTTCTTTCAGGATTTATTTTTAGTTTGTTTCTAAGCCCATTTTGTGATAAATACAAACCAAAAAATATGATGATATTTACAATGGTAATGAGAACAATCATATTGATTATATTTGGAATAGGTATGCTTTTTTTAGATATCCATATATATTTCATGATATTTATGATGGTTCTGCTTGTTGCACTTGAATCTCTGTATGATCCTTCTTCGGTAAAGATAATCACTAATATCGTTAAAAAAGAAGAGTATACAACAGCTAACTCATGGATTACTATTTTGGACAGAATTGGCGTATTATTTGGAATGCTATTAGGAGGTATTGTTATTATTAGTTTAAATCTAGGTACTATTTTGTTAATTGAAGCAGGTGCATTCCTTATCGGCGTTATAATTTTATTACAACTGAAAGAAAAATCTGCTGCTGATGATAATAAGAAAGAAATAGAGAGAGAGAATTATTATTTGATGTGGAAAGAAGGTATCGCATATATAATAAAAACAAAATGGCTAATAGGCGTATTATTAGTAGCTATAGCTGCTAATTTAGCCATTACTCCTAGTGTAACTTTATTAATACCATATACTTCAGAAGTACTGCAAGGAGATTCTATCCATTACTCTATTATACAAATTTCAAGTATTTTGGGAAGTATTCTAATGGCTTACATTATCAGTAAGATTAAATTAAAATTACTAGTACAGTCCTTCTTGGTGGCAGCTATATTGCAAAGTTGTATTATCATGTTATTAAGTATGAACTCAAACATTTTAATTACTATTATTCTCATATTTTTATTAGGTTGTTTTGTTGCATTATTTAATGTTCCTTTTGTTACCTTACTTCAAAGACATGTGCCTAATTACTTATTAGGAAGGGTTAGAGGAGGAATGATCGCATTATCAACTGGACTTTCCAGTCTTGGTTACGCGCTTTCCGGAATATTCACAGTACAAATGGGGATCAGATTGACAATTTTTATTTATGGATTAGTAGGGTTTATTATTATTTTTAGTTTAGTATTGTTTAAGCCTTTTTCTTCTATTTCCATTACTAATAATCAAGAGAAAACAGTTGAAACAGATGATAAATTGTTTGTGCAAGATAAAAGTTAAGAGTATTGTAACCAAAATATTAGAAGGTTGCACAAAAAGAAAAGCTTGCCAATCCTCTTAAAATACCCTACCGTTATTAGTGTCGAATCAAAACGGTGGGAGAGTGAAAGGATAGTTAGCAGTTTACTAATGGGGCTTTTATGCAATAAGGCTTTGTCATGGTTCTCAATAATAGGGCGCGCGCGACAAGTTCTGTGATAAACATTTTCAGCGTGAAACACGGGAAGTTACTAAATAAACTTTAACTTTACAACGAAGGATGGGAATGACGAAACCAAGTTTTCGAAAACTATCCCATTGATACTCCTGCGTGCTTTATGCATGACAGTGCATAAGGTTCGAAGCACAATACCGAATGGAATGTGAGCTTGAGAAGGTAGTTTAATTTCACGTCAAAAAGTAACGAAGAACTTATAATCTAGTATACATCGATAGATGGAGCGCCGAATGCTTGGAAACTGGCACGTTCGGTGCGGAGCAGGGGAAAAGCTGGAGATAATCTCAAAGGCTTACCTATTGCTACTATAAAGGAATAACGATTTGCGTCTATTCTTATTGGTAAGTTACAAAAATATAGCAAAGAGGGTGTATGGATATGGTTATGACTACTATTGCTTCTGCATTCATATGGATTGCAGCGATTTACGAACTAATAAAGCCTTCAAAAGAGCAAAATAATCGAAAAATCATTGTTTTAACATCCTTAGGCACTTTATCAACATTAGTTATCACTATTTCATTATTTCAAAATATGTTGGGGGTCTAATAATTCGCTAAACGAGCTATATAATCAAAACGTAGTTGAAGTACAATAGGGTCGAATTGAAGAAGGGAATATATGTTGATTATTTGATATTTGGAGTAGAGTTGGTGACATTGTATGGGGGAAAATTTGATTGTACTTATTATAATTGTACTCGTGGCTTCGTTGTTACAGACAAGTACTGGTTATGGTTTCTCTATTATCGGTACTCCTTTTTTGTTGTTAATTTACCCTGCTCATACAGCGATCCAGGTTAATATTATACTCTCAATTTGTCTTTCTGCTTTTATGATTTTTAAAATTAGAAAAGAAGTAGACAAGTTATTGCTAATTAGATTGATTAAAGGAAGTATCATAGGATTATTTTTTGGTATTTTTATTTATCTGTTTTTAGATATTCGACTACTTAAAATGACTGTTGGTGCTCTTATTCTTTTTTTAACGGTACTTCTTATTTTAAGATTAACGATAGATAGAACGAAGAATAGAGATTTTGTAACGGGCGGAATATCGGGGTTATTAACAACAAGTATTGGTGTACCCGGACCGCCTTTGTTATTATATTTCTCTGGAGCAAGAATAGATCAAACGACCCTCCGTAGTACAACGTTGGCTTATTATCTATTTGTTTATTTTGCTAGCTTGATGATGCAAATATCTTTTGGTGGTACCAGTAAAGAGACATGGATATCCTCTTTTTTAGCTATACCACCTCTGTTTGCTGGAATTATGTTCGGACAGTTCTTGTTTAAATGGATCAGTCAAAAAACATTTCGACTTATTACGTATGTAATTTTGATATTTACAGGGATATATTTATTAGTAACTGGCTTTTTTTAGATTTATATAAAAAATATTGGGCTAAACGGGTGCAATTGTATGTGAAAATGGAGTTAATCTAAAATACCTTGGAAACTTTTCGGCGCTATTTTCACTGTTATTTACAGCTGATAATTAAAATTGGATTACAAAACAACCTGCTAATAATCTTTAAACAAAAACGCTTATACACCTTAATGTATAAGCGTTCCTTTTGATGGAGCATATCGGGCTTGAACCGATGACCTCTTGCATGCCATGCAAGCACTCTCCCAACTGAGCTAATGCCCCAAAAGATTTAACTAATACTTATTATATAATGTTTCTATTTTTTTTCAACAAATTGAGTTAAATTTTGATTACATTTTAATTGAAAGATTGTATATCTAAGTCGATTCTTGTAAAATAATGAGTGACGTTTTGCTATTTATAGAAAGTGTGGTGGGTTAAAATTCGTAAGAAAAAGAAGTCTTTTTTAATTATTTCGGCTATCTTTTTGTTTCTTTTTATGATTATGGCAATGATAACAACAGGAACGACAGGCATTATAATTGATGAAACTGTCGCTTATTGGGCGGATCAAAATAAAACGGCATTTATAGCAGGAGTAATGAAATATGCTTCATTTATCGGCTCTAGTGAAATGGTTTTATTAATAACAGTAATCATTGGAATCGTTTTGTTAATTAAACGAAGCTGGCGAATTCTATTTTTCTTTTTTACATTATCCGTTGGAGGAGTATTCCTTAACTTATTCCTTAAACTTCTCATACAAAGAGCAAGACCAGGGGATGAAGTGAGCTATATCGAAGTATTTAACCTGAATCTGGAAATTCAGTCATACAGTTTTCCGAGTGGTCATACGATGCGCGCAACGATATTGTTTTTATTTTTAATTTACTTAACGTATAAATATATTAACAATACAGGGATTAAAATGGGATACTATTTTGTTTTTGTATTATTAATTTTTGCTGTTGCATTAAGTAGAATCATGCTAGACGCACATTTTGTTACAGATATTGCAGGTGCAATCTTAGTATCAATTTTTTGGTTTTTCTTAATTTTATATTTTTTTCACAAACCAAAAAGAGCTAATTCCCTAATGTTTAGTTAAAAAAAAGTTACGTCTTTTTTGTAGATAGGAAAAAATAAAACTTTCTTTACTCGCAGTGAAACGAAGGCTTTCTCCATTGATTTGCGGAAAGCTTTCGTTTTCACTCATTTCTTTTGCAAGGAATCATTTAAGGATGATTCTAATTTTTTATAATAAAGGGTAAAGCCAAACCAATGCCAATTGGTAAAGCGATGAATAACTTCATTCTTATTTCTAAACGCCGATTATCTATCGCAGCGTATACTTTCCGGTCTTCAGCATAAATAAAGTCGATCTTATCCGGTTGTAATAAAATAGTTTGATCTCCTTCAATTCCAAACAATCGTTCCTGCGTATCCTTTTTAATAAATGACATTATTTGTACGTCTGTCCATTCATTCGTCTGAATCGTAATCGATGTACCTTCATATTGATCGTCGCTATCGACATTTATTTTCATGGTATTTCCCCAATCTTATTTACTAGCTTTTTGCTCGCCTTGAAAATTTAGGATAAGAGATCCATGCGAGCGTGAAACCAATACATCCAAACCCTAGTAAAATAAGCGAGCTCAGTAGAAAATCTGTATAACTTAACGTCCCGCTCATCGCCAGTTTAAAAGCATCATGCGCCGCTGAAAAACTTTATAACAACTTCTAGTAAATTTAAAAGTTCTATCAATAATTTATCCATTGCAGCAGCTGCAACCTTTTTATTTATGGTGAAACCGACCTTTCAAGTCATTCAATTAAGTATTTCAACAATTTTATTTGCTGTAGTTTGAAAGAGCAAAAAGGGCATTAGGTAAGATTGATCCTGTAGATATTGAAGAAAATTATCTGCTAATTTTTGCATTGAAGATGGCAAACCTGGAAGCCCAGGAACAGTTGGATAATAGAGAAGGGGGATAAGATGTTAGGTTTGCCAAAAGGAGAGGTCTTCTTAGTTCCTTGGACGGGGGAATGGAATAAAGAATATTTATTAGAGAAAGAAAAAATACAAGATAAAATAGGTGAATACATAATGAGTATTCACCACATAGGTAGTACATCAGTAAAACATTTAAGTGCAAAACCAATTATTGACATTGCCATAGAAATCAAAGATTTTAAAGATGGTGCGAATATTTCCTCACCCTTAGAGGAGTTAGGATATTTGTATAAAGGAACAAATATTTTGCCTGAAAGACATTATTTTAGTAAGGGTGAACCGAGAACCCATCAAATCCATATGTATCAATGTTCAAATAAATATTTACTTGAACAGCTAAAATTCCGAGATTACTTGAGAGATAATGATGAAGCAAGAATTAAATATGATCAGCTCAAACTTAATTTAGCTAAATTAAATAAAAATAATAAACATAAATATGCAGAAGAGAAAACTGCTTTCGTTAAATCAATTTTAGAAAAAATTTAATGGGTTTGTGTTTTCATGGAGTAAGTTGAAGAAAAAAAGGACATACCATATTAGTCATATAAAATATGTTGTGTCCTTTAATTTATCTATCTTTTTTCAGTTTGGGTCTTGATAAATATATTCCGAGTATTTTTAAGCTGCCATTATTCTGCTAACTTATCAGCAAAAACTTTCATGTAAACTGGTAAATCATCTGGTCGACGGCTTGAAATAATATGTCCATCCA
This sequence comes from Pseudogracilibacillus sp. SO30301A, assembly GCF_037072025.1. Classification (NCBI taxonomy): domain Bacteria; kingdom Bacillati; phylum Bacillota; class Bacilli; order Caryophanales; family Bacillaceae; genus Pseudogracilibacillus; species Pseudogracilibacillus sp. SO30301A. The sequence goes on from NZ_JAXHDD010000008.1 coordinate 21,075, forward strand.
CGACTACCTCTTCATCGACCCAAGTAGCACCAGCGTTTTCCATGTCGTCCTTAATCGCAGGCGTACTTGTTACTTTTTTGCCTTCTAAAATATTTGCTGAAATGAGTACCCAGCCAGCATGACAAATTTGTCCAATTGGTTTCTTTGCTTCATCCATTTCTTGAAGGAACGTAAGTACTTCTGGATAGCGTCGTAACTTATCTGGTGCCCAACCACCTGGTACAAGAATCCCATCATAGTCTTTTGCATTAATATCTGAAAACGCAAAATCCGTTTTAGCTGGAGCTCCGTATTTTCCTTTATAAGTCGTATTAGCTTCCGGACCGACTAAATCTACTTGTGCACCTTCTTCACGTAATCGGTAAACAGGGTACCAGTGCTCTAAATCATGCGCATCGTTATCAACAAGTGCGATGACTTTTTTATCTTTTAAACGCATTTTATCCATCCTTTCATTTGTTTCTATTATTAGTGTAGCAGATAAAGGTGCATAAAAAAACTTCCTCACCTGAGAGTGAGGAAGTTTCTAGTTTTATTCAGTTACTTCTATGATACCTGTTGCACCTTTTGTTGCATGGTTGAATTGGTGAGTAACGAATGGATATGTGCCAGGTACTTTTAGTGTAAATTCTACGACAGCACCTCCACTAGCTGGTAACGTGACTGTTTGCATTCCTTTATAATAGTTTACTGGGTTTCCATCCAAGTAAACATCTTCCATTATAGTGCCGATGATGTGGAAAGAGCTTACCTCGTTTGGACCAACGTTGTTTACGTAGAATCTTACTTTTTCGCCAACTTTTGCTCCTAAAGGTGTATCTTTTAGTGCAGTTGTTGTTCCATTTGTATTAGGTTGTCCGTCGTGCAATGCTTTTGCAGAGAATACTACTTGAGAAGGAACACCATTTGTCATATCATCTAAATCATTGTATTTATACCATTCGTTTTGAATAATAACATATACTTCATCATCTGTTGGGAAACCGTCTTTCGGTTGAACAATGATTACGCCGTGCATTCCGTTAGCAATATGAGATAAGACCGGCTCAGTAGCACAATGATACATGAATACACCTGGAGAAGATGTTGGGAAGCTAAATGCTCCTTTTTCATTTGGTTCCAAGTCTGCAAAATCTTCTGCTGGGTTTGTGTGAACAGCGTGTAAGTCAATACTGTGTGGGATGGCGGGATCCATATTATTCAATTCAAAATGAAGTATATCTCCTTCTTCAACTACAATTAATGGTCCGGGAGCTTCACCGTACTTTGACTAATATATTTTTAGCTATAGTTTAATCGGAGGAATTTTAAAAGCGACAGAGTTAACTGTCGCTTCATGTCACATCCCATTATCTGCAGCATTTCTCTCTCGTCCTTGTGTACTCATTTTATGTTGATGGGAGCCGCTTAAAGGTTCACCATATGGTTGCTTTGGACTTTTTGGCAAATCGGGCTTGTCCTTTTGTTTAGGACCTTTCGGTTTTCTAGACATTACAAATTCTCCTTCCTCTGATAAATTGCATATTTTTTAAACATTTCTTCATCTTCTAGTAAACCACAAACGCCACACTGGACTTTTATATGAGGTCCACGATAGGGGAGATGAAATGGTTCCTTATTTTCAATTGTATACTCTTCGACGACGTCTCCAGTTTCAGCATCTAATTTAACGATTTTGGGATGCTGCTCAACAATATTAAAGCGTGTTCGATTCGTTTTGCAATTTGGACAGTGATAGGCATTGCTCATCAAAAATCCCTCCCTAAAAATAAAATTCCCCAAAATTCATTTCATTATGAATAAAATTGTAATAAATCGCTACCATTGCACTTTGTAGCCAAAAACGATAGTATATAGGAAAAATACTACTAAAATATCTAGGTGGGATTATGGATGACGAAAATAAGAATAGGAATTATCGGTTACGGAAATTTAGGACGAGGAGCAGAAATGGCGATTAAGCAACAGCCGGACATGGAACTTGTTGCTGTGTTTTCCCGAAGAGGTGTTGTTCAAACGTTTGATCAAGACGTTATTTCTTTACATATAGATGAAGTAAAAAATTATCAAGACAAAATTGATGTCATGATTTTATGTGGAGGATCAGCAACAGACTTACCTAAACAGACGCCATATTTTGCTTCCATGTTTAATACAGTGGATAGTTTTGATACACATGCGAAAATTCCTGAATATTATGAAGCCGTTAATAATGTAGCTGAAAAAAGTGGTAAAACGAGTATTATTTCTGTTGGTTGGGATCCGGGGTTGTTTTCGATAAACCGTGTAATGTCAGAAGCAGTTTTAACCGATGGTAATACATATACATTTTGGGGGAAAGGGCTTAGTCAAGGACATTCCGATGCAGTTCGTCGTGTTGAAGGGGTTAAAGCAGGTGTCCAATATACGATACCATCTGAAGAAGCGATGAATCGTGTACGTGCGGGAGAAAATCCAGAGCTTGCAACAAGTGAGAAACACAAAAGGGAATGTTATGTAGTGTTAGAGGAAGGTGTAGCTGCTGATCAAGTTGAAAACACAATTAAAACAATGCCAAACTATTTTGATGAATATGATACAACCGTACATTTTATTACGGAGGAAGAATTAAAACGAGATCATGCAGATATGCCTCATGGTGGATTTGTTATTCATAGTGGTAAAACGGGGGAAGGTACCAATCAAATTGTTGAATTCAGTTTAAAATTGGACAGTAATCCGGAGTTTACTTCAAGTGTTCTAGTCGCATATGCTCGTGCCGCATATCGATTACATCAAGAAGGACAAGCAGGAGCAAAAACCGTATACGATATTGGACCAGGTTATATCCATCCAAAATCACCAAGTGAATTAAGAAAGAATTATTTATAATTATAAACTCGGCATACAAGAATACCTGCAAGTTAGCTACTTTGCTAATTGTGGGTTTTCTTTTTTTAATAATAAAAATTCACACTGGTTACGGTCTTTATCAAAGCTATAGATGAATTCTACACTTGCTGTCAGTGGATGGGGTAGTGTTTTGATTGGCTGAGAAAGGTGATAACATTAATAGGTTATAGATTTTATATTTGATTGTTTTCATAAACTAAATTGCTAATACCCATAAACTGCGACATAACTAGGGATAGTAATTATATAACCTCTATGGAAATAGACTAGGTGGCTTACTCACTTCTTATCTAAAATTGTGATTTAAAAACCGCTTCGGCAGAATACTATGCTTTCCACGGGCACGGCTTCAGAATCCGAAGCAGAAAACCACTGCTTGAGACTTCAGACGCGTGCTTTTCCCGTGGGCGGATAGGCCTACGCTAGTTGGAAAAACATGCATCCTTCCAGCGAAGGAAATACACGGAGACTCACGTGGGCGGATAGGCCTAGGCGAGACACAAGTATGTAGCACGAAGGGGCTCATCAGCCGTTCACGGAAAGCGTAGTGTATTTTCGAAGCGGTATTTCGCTTTGCAACTTGTCTACTTTTAAAAGTAATCATCATTAGTACCAAATTTTCATTATTCAACAGTATACTTCAGGAGCCTACCGTTGAAATGGTTAAATTCAATATATCCCATTTTGTAATTGTTTCGACTTTAGGGCAACAAAACTCGTTAACTTATTTACAGATAAATCTAGTATTTTTTAGTTTTAAATTGAATTATGAATATTATTCCCTTATTATATTTCTGGGGTCTGAAACGATAATGCTTATCATGATAATAAAAGCATGAGCAGGAAATAATAAGAGAATAGAACGTCATATACATCATAAAGGGGAAAAACATGGAGAATTTTTTTAGACTAAAAGAATTAGGCACAAATGTGAGAACGGAAATTTTAGCAGGGTTAACGACCTTTTTGACAATGGCATATATCGTTGTTGTTAATCCAGCTATACTTTCAGCTGCAGGTGTTCCATTTGAACAAGTTTTTATAGCAACAATTGTATCTGCTGTTGTTGGAACATTAATCATGGCTTTTTGGGCGAATTATCCGATCGCAATTGCACCCGGTATGGGAATGAATGCGTATTTTGTTAGTGTTGTTGCGACGCAAGGAGTAACGTATCAAGTCGTTTTTGGAGCAGTATTACTAGCAGGTATTTTATTTCTGTTATTAACATTTACTCATCTTCGTGAAATACTTATTGAATCGATTCCGGCTGCTTTAAAATATGGGATCACTGCAGGAATTGGAATTTTTATCGCTTTTCTTGGACTCAAAATGTCTGGGCTTGTCGTTGAAAATGCCGACACGTTAGTTGCATTTGGGGAACTGACAGACCCTAATACATTACTTTCGGTTACAGGTCTACTTATTACATTAATTTTGATTACACGTAATGTAAAAGGTGCTCTGTTTATTGGGATGTTTATTACGGCCTTGATAGGTTATTTTATGGGGATGTTACAGATTGAAGGTATTGCGTCTGTTCCGCCTTCACCTGTCTTTTTCGATTTAGATATTGCAGGTGTTTTTTCTCATTCATTATATACGGTAGTGTTTGCTTATTTACTCGTTACAATATTCGATACTACTGGAACGATGATTGGCGTTGCGGAACAGGCAAATTTAATGAAAGACGGAAAGCTTCCTAAGGCAAAAGCGGCATTAACTGCCGATGCAGTTGCTACAACAGTAGGGGCGACATTAGGCTCAACTCCATCGAGTGCGTATGTTGAATCATCTTCTGGGGTAGCGGTTGGGGGAAAAAGTGGACTAACTACATTGGTCGTCGCTATCTTGTTTCTCATTACATTATTTTTCTCTCCAATCGTTGCAGCAATATCCTCTTTATCAGCGATTACAGCTCCAGCACTGATCATTGTTGGAAGTTTTATGATGACAGGATTAGCAAATGTAAATTGGAAAGAATTTGATGAAGCCTTTCCAACTTTTGCAGTCGTAATTATGATGCCTTTAACGTCTAGTATTGCAACAGGAATCGCAGTTGGCTTTATTACGTATCCGCTTCTAAAGCTTTTCAGTGGGAAGGGGAAGGAAGTTCATCCAATTTTATATGTCTTTGGGGTTATATTTGTGCTCCAAATGATTTATTTTCCAGGACATTAATAAAAAAGGAATCTATGAGCCGTTTTGGTGGCAAGCAGATTCCTATTTTGAATGCCGGATTTTTGTTTATTTCGCTAAAATTTTGCGTCAATCGCTGTATTATCATGAAAGTCGCTGAATGATCATAAATAGCGCTGAATGATCAACAAAAATCGCTGAATGATCGTAAATAGCGCTGAATGATCAATAAAAATCGCTGAATTCCTACGCGTTTCCCGCTAAGGGAAGTACATCCAATTTTATATGTCTTTGGGGTTATTTTTGTGCTCCAAATGATTTACTTTCCAGGACATTAATAAAAAAGGAATCTATGAGCCGTTTTGGTGGCAAGCAGATTCCTATTTTGAATGCCGGATTTTTGTTTATTTCGCTAAAATTTTGCGTCAATCGCTGTATTATCATGAAAATCGCTGAATGATCATAAATAGCGCTGAATGATCAACAGAAAACGCTGAATTCCTACGCCCCCGCATAAATAAAAACTTTTATTTATGCGTTAACCAATAAATCGGGTTTTCTATTTTCAAGTGGGTTTGTCTGTTCAAAAGCATACCCAGCATTTAGAATTGCTGCTTCACCAAAAGCAGGACCCATTAATTGCATACCAACTGGTAACCCTTGGCTAAATCCGCACGGTACAGATAACGCTGGAAGTCCTGTTAAGTTTCCAGGTCCCATAAAGCGGATAATATTATCAATTAAATCAACTTTTTTACCGTTTAGGTCTGCCCAATCATCTCCAATGTCATTAGGCAGGATAGGCAATGTTGGCATCGCAAGGATGTCGACATGCTCAAAAGCTCTTCTGAAATCATGCTTCAATTGTCTTCTAACTTGCTGTGCTTGTAAGAAATCAACAGCAGATGGTAGTTCGCCTAGTTCAAACAACATACGAATATCATGGCCGAAATCATCAGGTCTTGTTAACATATCACTATGATGAATAGCCGAAGCTTCTGATAGTGACGTGATTAACTCTGCCCATTCCGCATATTTAAGGGTAGGGATCTTCACTTCCTGTACTTTAGCACCTTGGTCTACTAATTTTTGAATTCCCGCACGTACGAGTTTTTCAATCTCGGAATCCACTTCTTTAAAGTAGTAGTCTTCCTCCACACCGATAACGAGATCTTTAACATCTCCTGTTATTTTTCCTACGTAATCATCAACAGGTACATCCACCGTAGTAGGGTCGTTTGGATCAAACCCAGCAATGATTTGTAGTAACCCGGCAGCATCTTTTACTGTTCTTGTCATTGGTCCGACATGGTCGAGTGACCAGGCTAAAGGATATACTCCATATTTACTTACACGGCCAAAGGTTTGTTTTAACCCAACAATTCCGTTTGCAGATGAAGGAATACGGATAGACCCTGCTGTGTCAGTCCCTAATGAAGCGACACTAGATCCAACTGCAACTGCTGCACCTGATCCACCACTAGAACCACCAGGGATTTTCTCAAGATTCCATGGGTTTTTTACTGCACCATAATGTGGGTTATTGTTCGTTATACCCCAAGCGTATTCGTGCATACTAACTTTTCCGGTAAAAACAACACCAGCATTTTTTAATTTTGCAACGACCGTTGCATCATAATCGGAAACAAAGTCCTTATGAATTTTCGAAGACATTGTTGTTACTTTATCTTTAAAATATACGTTATCCTTAATACCCATAGGAATACCATGATACATGCCACGATAATTACCGTTCGCGATTTCTTCTTCTGCTTTTTTAGCATCTTTTATTGCGTCCTCGTGGTAGATCTCCATATAAGCATTAATTTTTCCTTCTGTTGCTTCTGCATGGTTTAATATTTCCTCTGTTAATTCAACAGGAGATACTTCTTTCTTTTCAATTAAAGGTGCTAATTCCTCAACGGCTTTTCCTACTAAATTTTTACTCAACATGATCACCTCCAGGGATATTTCGTAAAGCTATGTCTGCATCATCAATGTTTACACCATTTAAGTCTCCACGCAGTTCCGCCATTGCTTTCCAACGTCTGTCCAAAACTTCGAGATGTTCCTCTCTCGGGTTTATTCCCTTGTTTTCCAATAACTCTTTAATTGATAACGACAAATTAACCACTCCTTCTAAATTTATTATTTATCTTAATAAGCTGATGCCTAAAGATAACGTAATATAAAGCATTTAAATCAAAAGTTTGGCATTACTTTTCTTGCACCTAAAAAAATCCAAGAGCTAAGTACAAATGCCATTGTTAGCGCTGGTAAACCAAACGGAACTAGCCAAATGCTTAAGCTTGCTGTAATTAAAATAGTTAATACAGCTCCCGAAATTCCTGAGATTAAAGCAAAACGGTTTTCAGTTTCCTTAAATATGATAGAGATGGCAATAATGGATAAAATTGCATTGTATCCGTATAATCCCAGCGAAATTAAATCATGTTCAGCTCCAAGTAAGAAAGCGGTCAAAAGAGCCATTGCACTTGCAATAATGGCGTATAACCCAAATTTCCATCCGGCCCAAAAAAGTGCAATGAAAAGTAATATGCCTGAAATTATATTCTCTAGAAAGAATATTTGGGCGATCCCCAATATAAATCCACTTAGCCAATCTATGTCCCCAGTGATATTCAATGTCCAATTTGATAAAGTTCCCGGTGTGAGTGTAGAACTCAATTGAAAAACTTCTAACTTATAAGATAGTAGCAACATAAACCAAGTGATAATCACAAAAGGAAAAGTAAGTATTGGTATAGTAGTTTCTTTGATAAAATGCATTAACGCTGCTGTTAAAATTGATGCAATAGCTGCCCCAATAAGAGCGATTATCCAGCTGTAAGGTCCAGTTAGAAATAGCGCGAGTGCAAGACCTGAAAGAGCTGAGTTATATCCGAATAAACCGGAATGAACTGCATTTTTATCAGCTCCACCTATTAATGCAACGAAAGTACCGATAACAACTGATAATAGTGTGACGATACCTAAAAAAGGAGAAGCGACTGTAATAGCAGCTAAAATAATTAAGCCAGTAATGACATTTTCAATCAGAACAATTTGGGATATCCCTTTTACTGAAGCGATTACAAATTGGTATACATCACCCTCTCTAAATGATTTTGTCTCTTCATGGATACTGTCAAACTCTTGACGTAACTTTTTTTCTACATTTTTCATGAAACCTCCCCATCTCACTTACTTTTCTTTTTAAAGAAATCTAAAAGTAAGGAACCTATTTGCTTATAAAATTATGCAACTTTCGTGCCAACTTTATTTTTTATTGAAAAAGGCGTGTTTTAAATGGGGAATGATTTCATCAAACCCATATGGTTATCGCATGAAAAGATTTGATGAATAGTAGATTAATAGATTGAATGTTTATAATAAAAACGTTATTATAATGGAAACGAATATAATTATTGTCTCATTTTGAAACCGCTTTCCCGATTTGGGACATATAAAAGAAGGAGGAACTAAAGTGCAAATAAAGGTTGGCCTCTTATTCTCTTTGACAGGCACGACTTCGATTACTGAAAAAGGACAATATGATGCCGCCTGCTTCGCCATCCATCAATTCCAACGACAAGGACATAACATAGAGATAATTACTAAAGATATTTGTTCTGATCCACATAAGGCTAAAAAGGAAGCAGAGGCACTCGCACGACGAGGTGTTAAGGTGTTTATTGGTTGTTACACGTCTGCCTGCCGCAAAGCTGTATTACCGATACTTGAGAAGTACAATTGTTTACTGGTTTACCCGACATTATATGAAGGACAAGAAGATCATCCGAATGTTTTTTATACCGGAGAAGTTCCAAATCAGCAAGTTCATATATTAATTGATTACTTAATGAGTGAATATGGGAAGCGAATTTACTTAATAGGAAATGATTATATTTACCCTCGTGAAACAAATTCACAAGTGAAATCATATGTTGTAGATATAAAGGGTGAAATAATTGCAGAAGAATACGTACCTTTTGGACATAGGGAATTTCATCGTATTATTCAAGATATTATCGTACAAAAACCTGATGCTATTTTTTCAACGCTAGTAGGACAAAGTGTGCTTTCCTTCTATAAAGCGTATAAACAGATGGGACTAGACCCTAATTCATTACCGATTTTTAGTCCGATTACAAAAGAAACGGAAATAGCAGCCATGGGATCAGATGTCGGAAAAGGACACTATAGTTCTGCAAGTTATTTTCAGTCTTTAGATAACTCATTGAATAAAAAGTTCGTAAATAATTACAATGAATTTTTTAATGAAAAAAAGTCTATCTCCTCTGTTATGTTCAATACATACTTAGGAACAGAGATAGTTCTTGATGCTATCATACACACAAAGAACTTTGATATAGATAAGATTTTTCAATATATAAGTGGTAGAAAAATAGATACTGCGTGTGGAGAATTGCGTATAGATAAAGAAAAACGTCATCTTTCACGCCCGGTTAAAATTGGAAAAGCTCTATCGAATGGTCAGTTTAAAATTGTTTGGGACTCAGCTAATAATATAAAACCTCGCCCGTATAAAAATATTAAAGAATCCAAAAAGAGTCATTTGAATGAAATTGTTCTAAATGCTTGGGGACAGATAAGTGAAGAAGCAATCATTGCGTTATCCGAGGATAGAACTATTCAATATATGAGCTTAAAGGCAAAAGAAATGACTGGCTTTCAAAACGGCGAAACACTCACTCCTCAAATGTTAAAACATATGGAAAATAAATTTGAAGTCAATTCCTATGAAGCAAAATTAAAAACATTGTTTTTACTAAAACCTAACTATCAAAAAACCTTTGATTCAATCTTTCAATTTGGAACTATTCAAACTAAAAATATAAACTTTCAACATGAACTTGAAACGGCAACGATTGCCGCACAAACAACCGCAAATGTTTTAATTCTTGGCGAAACAGGTACTGGAAAAGAAGTAATGGCCCGTGCTATTCATGAAGAGAGCAGTAGGAGAAACGGATCATTTGTTGCAGTGAACACCGGAGCAATCCCGAAAGATTTAATAGCTAGTGAGTTGTTCGGGTATTCAGAAGGTACGTTTACAGGGGGGAAAAAGGGCGGAGCAATTGGGAAATTTGAAAGTGCCCATAACGGTACACTCTTCCTAGATGAGATAGGTGATATGCCAATTGAACTTCAAGTTATTTTATTGCGTGCGATTGAAACGAAAAAAATAATCCGGCTTGGAGATACGATAGAGCGACCAGTCGATATCCGAATTATCGCAGCTACGAATAGAAACTTGCAAGAGGAGATTGCGTATAATAATTCATTCAGATCTGATCTTTATTACAGGTTGAATGTTTTAAATATTGATATTCCACCTTTACGGGAACGACCTGAAGATATTGAAACTCTTGCTTGGACTTTTATGAAACAGTTCCAAGAGCAGTATGGAGATGGACCAACACAGATTGATCAAGAAGCAATGCAACTGTTTATCGAATATCCGTGGCCAGGTAATATTAGAGAACTCAGAAATATTATGGAGCGTGCTTTTTTACTATCGAGAAGAAAATCTAAAAAAATTACAAGTAGCCACTTACCTAGAAATATTAAAGGGTATTATAAGCGGAAAATGCCTTCAGAACTTACATTAAAAGATGTTGAAAAGAAAATGATTACTCAAGCGTTAATGGAGACGAATAGTGTTAAGGAAGCTTCAAAAAAGTTAGGCATAGGAAGAAGTACACTTTATCGAAAAATGAAGGAATTTGAGATAAGTATATAATTTTCTAAAAAAACATTTGACAACAAATAATAAACAGTGTACAGTAGTAGTTACAATTTAATCAGATTTATTTTTTCTTATCCAGAGAGGTGGAGGGACTGGCCCAGTGAAGCCTCGGCAACAGACTTTTTAAGTACTGTGCCAATTCCAGCAAGCTAAGTGCCTGAAAGATAAGAAGAGAGAGAAATGAACGATATATTCAACCTCTTCTTATCTTGATAAGAAGAGGGTTTTTTACTTATTGAACCACCAAAAGTAATATAACTCTTCTCGATAAAGCTTTGCAAGTTCCAATGAAAAGAACTTGTACTTTACATCAATTAGCTAAAGGGGAGATGAGAATTTGAGCAAACTGGATCAAGTGAAACTGGACTATTTACAGGCTGTTTTACAAGAAATTGAGTATGGGTCTGTTGTAATTACGATTCATGATGGTCGTATTACACAAATTGACGCAACAGAGAAAAAACGATTTAGTAAAAGCTTAGTTTAATAAAAATATTGAGGTTGCCGATTAGACAACTAAAGGCATCTTACATCTATCTCTAGCCATTTTAGTATAGAGAGGATGTTGGATGTCTTTTATTTTTGCCAAATTTACTAAGAAAGGGGTTAATAAAATGACGGATTCGTGTAGGAAAGAGACGTTTCTTGTACAAATAGGAAACAGGAAAGAAGAACATTTTCGCGCAGTCAGTACACCTATTTATTTTTCCACTGCATTCCGCCATGAAGAGATTGGCCTTCAAGACGGTTATGATTATATCCGCACTGGTAACCCGACTAGAGATGTGTTAGAAAAAGCAGTTGCAGAGTTAGAAAGTGGAGAAAAAGCATTCGCTACATCTTCCGGTATGGCGGCTGTTCAACTCGTATTTGCTTTATTTGAAGAAGGATCACATTTTATTGCATCTCGTGATATATACGGAGGGAATTATCGTTTATTTGAAGTGTTTGAGAAAAAGTACAATTTTTCTTTTACGTATTGGGACGGGAAAGATTATGAGGAACTTGAAACATTTATTCAGGATAATACGAAAGCGATTTTCATTGAGTCACCAACTAACCCGTTAATGCAGACAGTTGATTTAAGAAAAATCTCAGTGATCACAAAACGTCATGAGATTCTTCATATCGTTGATAACACACTGTACACTCCTTATATTCAGCGACCGCTTGAAGAAGGGGCAGATATTGTCGTTCATAGCGCAACAAAATATTTAGCAGGGCATAATGATTTGTTAGCAGGAGTTGTCATCTCAAAAGGAAAGACAGTAAACGAAGAGTTTGCTTTTTTGCATAACTCAATCGGAGCAGTGTTATCACCATATGACTGTTTTAGCCTCATTCGGGGGATGAAAACACTGGCCCTTCGGATGAGGCAGCATGAAAATAATGCCAAGCGAGTAGTTGAGTATTTGAGAACTCATCCACTTGTAACAGATGTGTATTACCCGGGGAGAAGCGGAATGTTAAGTTTTGAAATAATTGATGAAGCACTTGTTTCGCCGTTTCTAAAAGCATTAAAACTTTTTACGTTTGCTGAAAGTTTAGGAGGAGTAGAAAGCTTTTTAACGTACCCAATTACACAGACACATATGGATATTCCAAAAGAGGTGCGTGAATCATACGGATTATCAAATTGTCTACTACGTGCTTCTGTTGGGATTGAACATGAAGATGATATTATCGCTGACCTTGAGCAAGCTTTCGAAGCAATTACTCAATTGGGGGTGGCAAAGTTTTGAGTTTATTAGCTGATTTAAAGAAACGAATATTAATCGCTGATGGTGCTATGGGGACGATTTTATATTCTCATGGGGTGGATCGTAGCTTTGAAGAATTAAATTTGAGCCACCCGGAGCAAATTCAAAATGTGCATGAAGCGTATATTAATGCAGGTGCTGACGTTATTCAGACGAATACATATGGTGCAAACTATATTAAATTAGCACGTTATGGGTTAGAAGAACAAGTGAAAAATATTAATCAAAAGGCAGTTCAAATTGCTAGAAAAGCGAGTAAAGGAAGCGTGCATGTTTTGGGAAATATTGGAGGAATTCACGGTGCACAAACTTTACTGGAGTCAGATGAGGAAATCAAGCGAAGTTTTCGGGAACAATTATATTGTTTACTACTGGAGGGCGTGGATGGGTTAATCCTTGAAACCTATTATAATCTCGATGAATTAAAAACAGTTTTACAAATTGCTAGAGAAGAAACAGATTTACCGATCATTACCAATGTTTCCATGCATGAACCGGGTGTACTAGAAAATGGGGTTACGCTATCTGATGCGTTAAAACAGTTAGAAGCGCTCGGTGCAGATGTAGTTGGAGTAAATTGTCGACTAGGTCCTTCCCAAATGGTAACTTCACTGGAGTCAGTACCTTTATTGGATCGCGCTTTCTTGGCAGCATATCCAAATGCGAGTTTACCAGCGTATCGGGATGGGGTGCTTTTTTACGAAAATGAACCGAATTATTTTACAGATTGTGCAGTAGCTCTCAGAAATCAAGGAGTTCGATTAATCGGAGGGTGTTGTGGAACTACTCCTGAACATATTAAAGCGCTTGTGGAAGGGGTAAAAAAACTAGCACCAATTACAGAAAAGGAAGTTAAAGTTAAGGAATCGGTTGCAGTTTTATCGAAAAGAAAGCATGAGACAGAAACATTAGCTGATAAAGCAAAAAGACGCCACACTATCATTGTAGAATTAGATGCACCGAAACATTTAGATATTACGGAGTATGTGCAAGGAGCTAAAGCGTTAAAGGAAGCGGGGGTTGATGCAATTACGCTTGCAGATAATTCACTTGCGACTCCAAGAATTAGTAATGTCGCTATGGCAACTATTTTACAACAACACGGAATAGAACCACTTGTTCATTTAACATGTCGTGATCGTAATTTAATTGGTTTGCAGTCTCATCTTATGGGTCTTCACACACTAGGAATTACGGAGATTCTTGCAATTACAGGTGATCCAACTAAAATTGGTGACTTTCCAGGAGCAACCTCTGTCTTTGATGTGAATTCATTTAAATTAATTGAGTTAATTAAAAAGGGGAACAATGGAATTTCATTTTCAGGAAAATCTTTACGAGAAAAAACTTCCTTTAGCGTAGCGGCAGCATTTAATCCAAATGTCGCCAATGTCAAAAAGGGCGTTCAGCGCATGGAAAGAAAAATTAAAAGTGGTGCCAACTACATTTTAACCCAACCAATTTACAGCAGTGAAAAGTTGATTGAATTGAAAAAAGCTACGGCGCATATTGAAACACCGATATTCATAGGAATTATGCCACTAACTTCAACAAAGAATGCAGAGTTTTTGCATAATGAAGTTCCAGGTATAAAGTTAACAGATGAAGTCCGAGCGCAAATGAAAGCAACTGCTGGAAACCGAAAACTAGCAACATCTGAAAGTATTGCAATTTCCAAGGAGTTACTCGACACAGCGTTGGATCATTTTAACGGTATTTATTTAATCACACCATTTATGCGCTATGACATTTGTGTGGAACTGGTGAACTATATTCATCAGAAAACTAAACACACATCAATGGGAGTTGCTCAAGTCGAGGTGTGAGATGCTCAAGTAAGGTTCTTAATTGCAGATGTGCCGTTTTCGTGAAAGATGTGCCAGTTTGGGTGCAGATGAGCCGTTTTCGTGAAAGATGTGCCAGTTTGGGTGCAGATGAGCCGTTTTCAGGTAAGATGTGCCAATTTCAGCGCAGATGAGCCGTTTTCGTGAAAGATGTGCCAGTTTGAGCGCAGATGAGCCGTTTTCGATGCAAAATGTGCCAATTTCAGCGCAGATGAGCCGTTTTTCGTGAAAGATGTGCCAGTTTGAGCGCAGATGAGCCGTTTTCGTGAAAGATGTGCCAATTTCAGCGCAGATGAGCCGTTTTCAATGCAAGATGTGCCAATTTCAGTGCAGATGAGCCGTATTTCAGGAAAGATGTGCCAATTTCAGCGCAGATGAGCCGTTTTCGTGAAAGATGTGCCAGTTTGAGCGCAGATGAGCCGTTTTCGATGCAAAATGTGCCAATTTCAGCATGTTGGGGTGGAATTTTTGCATAAATATATTAATAAAATTCATTTTTATATACAAATGGAGGAGAAATAATGTCAAAAATTAAAAGTTCAAATTTGGGGTATCCACGAATTGGGGAAAATAGAGAATGGAAAAGAGCGTTAGAAGCATATTGGAATGGAAATATATCTGAAAATGAATTAATCGAAAAAACAGACGAGATCCGTCTAAACAATTTAAAGAAACAAAAAGACGAGGGAATTGACCTCATCCCAGTAGGAGATTTTTCATTATATGATCATGTCCTTGATACATCCGCAACGTTTGGAATTGTGCCGAACCGTTATAACTATTCAGGTGGTAAGGTCGATACAGATACATACTTTGCAATCGCTCGCGGAGTGGATGATGCCGTGGCGTCAGAAATGACAAAATGGTTTAACACAAACTATCATTATATTGTTCCAGAATTAAATGATGCAACCCCTGATCTAGTAGAAAATCGTGCACTTCATTATTATAAAGAAGCAAAAGAGAAATTAGGAATAGACGGGAAACCGATAATTCTTGGACCAATCACATACTTAAAATTATCTAAAGGCTATCAGGAAGCAGAGTTTTCACAATTAGTAAACACTTTCCTACCTTTATATGTGCAAATTTTACAAGAGCTTGCAGATGCTGGTGCGACATGGGTACAAATCGATGAACCAATTTTTTCAAGCAGAGTGGATGAGGAAGTGATCGAAGCTGCTGAGAAAGTATATCAAGCTTTTGCCAATGAAGTACCTAGAATTAATATCATTTTCCAAACATATTTTGAAAAACTATTTGCCTATGAAAGAATTAGTAAGCTTCCAGTAAAAGCAATTGGTCTTGATTTTGTACATGGAGATTCCCTAGAGCTTTTGAAAACATATGGATTTCCAAAAGATAAAGTCTTGGCTGCCGGAATCGTTGATGGTCGTAATGTTTGGCGTGCAAGCTTGGAAGATAAATTAACTATTTTAGAAACGATTAAACAATTTGTACATGAGGATCAACTAATTATCCAGCCTTCCTCTTCTTTATTACATGTACCTGTAACGAAAACATTAGAGGGAAAAATTGATTCTGTCATTCTTGGTGGACTGTCTTTTGCTGATGAGAAGCTACAAGAAGTTGTTACATTAACAAAAGGGCTAAAAGAAGGAAGAGCTAGTATTCAGGGAGAAATAAATGAACTGAAAAATGCGCTAAATAATTTACAAGCGACATATCGTTCAAATGATGTAGTTAGAAAAGAAATAACTAATCTAACAGAAAAAGATTCAAAACGAAATACGCCATTTGCTGAAAGAATCAAACTGCAAGAAGAACGTTTACAATTACCATTACTTCCAACAACGACAATTGGAAGTTTACCTCAAACACCTGAAGTAAGAAGCACACGAACAAAATGGCGTAAAGGTGAGATTACAGATTTAGATTATGAACAGTTCGTCAATGACAATATTAATCGCTGGATTGCTATTCAAGAAGAAATTGGCATCGATGTTCTCGTGCACGGTGAATTTGAGCGTAATGACATGGTTGAATATTTTGGTGAAAAATTTAACGGCTTCAGCGTCACAGAATATGGGTGGGTTCAATCATATGGCTCACGTTGTGTAAAACCGCCACTTATTTTCGGTGATGTATCTTGGGAAAAACCGATTACGGTGAAAGAAAGTGTGTACGCTCAGTCTCTAACACACCGCCCAGTAAAGGGAATGCTTACAGGGCCGGTTACGATTCTGAATTGGTCATTCGTTCATGACACTAAACCACGTTATGAAATTATGAAACAAATAGCGTTAGCTTTACGAAAAGAGATTGAGGCATTAGAAGAAAATAATATAAAAATTATCCAAGTTGATGAGCCGGCATTACGTGAAGGATTGCCGCTTGATGCAGATAAGTGGGATGAATATTTAGAAGAAGCAGCTTATGTATTCCGATTAGCGACAGCAACCGTTGCAGCCGATACCCAAATTCATACGCATATGTGCTATTCGAACTTCGAAGATATTTTTGACTGCATTGATGCACTAGATGCGGACGTCATTTCGATTGAAACGTCTAGAAGCCACGGGGAACTGGTATCGACATTCGAAGAAAACACATACACAAAAGAAATTGGCCTTGGAGTTTATGACATTCATAGTCCAAGAATTCCATCTGTAGAAGAACTCAAACAAAATATTAACCGAGCTCTTAAAACAATTTCGCCAAAGCAATTTTGGGTAAATCCCGATTGTGGACTAAAGACTAGAAAAGAAGATGAAACAATCGCGGCACTAAAAGTAATGGTTGAAGCTGCAAAAGCAGTTCGCAAAGATCAATTAGCAACTCAAAAATAAATGAAGTAGGGGCTTCCGTGATCTTGGCGATACTTACAAAATGACAGCATCATCTTGTCATAATGTTGCAAATAAAAAACAATATAAAGTTGCGATGGGTGAATCCCATCGCAACTTTATATTTAAAAGTACCTTTAAAATATATCGGTAAAGTTATGTAACAAATTTTTATCTAAATTTATAGAGATTTATAATTTATATTAAGCATCATATTGTTAATGGGCGAAGGATATCCATTATTGGCGAACAGTCCGGTTTATAAGTATTAAGGTATCTCAAGGATATTCAGAAGAATGGCTAATCGAGTGGTTTTTTCTTTATAGTGCGTATTCAAAAAGGAGAATAAAAAGGATCAAGAAGTTCGAGGCGGCGCAGTTTCGAGCAGCGGAATGTATGCATTTAGATACATGAGTAGCGGAGAAACAAGCCAACGAAGATATTCGCAGTGTCATTTTTACCGGACTTTTTGAACATCCTCTTATAATGTTAAAGTCCGATCTACTTCGGTTTATTTCAAATAAAAAGATAAGCAGATTCTGCGGACTATTTATGATTTTTGAAGTAGTTCTTCCGTTATCAGATACTTTACTGGAGTGCCCATATTGTATAAGTACTGAACCTTTTGTTGTTGCTATTACTAGAAAAAGTAAGTAACTAATCCCTTACTTCGTCAATATATTAGAAGAAAAGGGAGAAAATGAGACATGGAATCGAATGGTAAAAACCGAACGGAAGAGGCGTTACGGATTGCCAAAATGATTAGTGAAGGCGGGCTAGGAGTAGAAGCGTACTATTATTATTGTGATGAAGAAAATGATGAAAAAGAAGATGATGATAACGACCCGCCGAGTATAATTAGCATCGGTGGTTAAGGATTAGGGGTATGCAATAGAAAGAAAAAATAAATGATTAAACCTCTCTAATATTTTTAGGAGGGGTTTTACTTTGAAAAAAAGTATTCCAAATTTACTTATTGACAAAGTAGTTTAATAATGATACTATTTTATTGACTGACAGTCGGTCTATCGGAGGGAGAAATAAATGTGAGAATATCAAAATCACCAGAAGAAAGAAAAAAAGAAATATTAGATGTTGCAGAAGAGCTATTTACAACAAAAGGATATTCCCAAACAACCATCAATGATATCCTTCGAAAAGTCGGTATTGCTAAAGGTACATTTTATTATTATTTCAAATCTAAAGAAGAAGTGATGGATGCAATTGTAGAACGATTTATTGAGATAGGAGTAAAAGCGGCTGAGAAAATTGCTGCAGATCCAACTCTAAAAGCTCCAGAAAAAATATTTCAAATTATTATGGTCCAAAACCCGGATGAATCTGGAAAAGACAAGATGATTGAAGAGCTGCACCAAGTAAATAATGCGGAAATGCATCAAAAGAGTTTAGTTGAAACAATTGTACAATTAACTCCTATATTGACGATGGTTATTGAACAGGGAATTCACGAAGGTATATTTAAAACACCTTATCCGAAAGAAACGGTTGAAGTTTTGTTAGTGTCTTCCAGTTTTTTATTTGATGAAGGTATTTTTCAGTGGGAGCCAGCCGAACTGATGCAAAAAGCAATTGCTTTTACACATATTTTGGAAACAACATTAGGTGCGGAAAAAGGAAGCTTTAGCTATTTACTAAAGAAACTTGGACAGTGAGGAGGAAAGAGAAATATGACTATGCCTATTATTGTTGTGGAAGATTTTGTGAAAAAATATGGCAGTTTTACTGCAGTAGATCATGTTTCGTTTACTGTTGAAACAGGCAGTATCTTTGCTTTTTTGGGACCAAACGGTGCTGGAAAAAGCACTACGATTAGTACGTTATGCACAATAATGGATAAGACTTCTGGCAATTTGTTAATTGACGGAAATGATATTGCAACCGACAAAAATGCCGTAAGAAATGTAATTGGAGTTGTTTTTCAAGATTCAACACTGGATTATAAAATGACGGTGGAAGAAAACTTAAACATGCATTGTGTTTTTTATAATGTACCTAAATCTATTGTCGATGAGCGTATTGATCTTGTCTTAAATATCGTGAATTTGTCGAAATGGAAAAAGGCTATGGTGAGTAGTTTATCTGGTGGGATGAAAAGACGGGTTGAAATTGCTAGAAGCCTTCTGCACATTCCGAAAGTATTATTTTTAGATGAACCTACTACAGGCCTTGATCCACAAACAAGAGCGAACATTTGGGAATATATTCTTAAACTGCAAAAGGAGAGAAATATGACGATATTTTTAACGACTCACTATATGGAAGAAGCTGAAATTAGTGATAAAGTTGCGATAATTGATCACGGTAAAATAATTGCCTTTGATGAGCCGAGCGAACTAAAAAAACAGTATACAAAAGATATTGCTGAGATTATCACTAGTAATGAACGTGGATTAGAAAAGTTATTAGAAAAATATCAGATGGGATATAAAAAACGAGGTAATGTATACGTTGTTGAAGTAAATGAAGTAGCTTCTTTTTTAGAAATGGTTGGTGAGCATAAAAAAATAATTATTAGCTTAGAAGTAAAAAAAGGAACTTTAAATGATGTATTTTTAAAAATTACGGGAAGGGACATAAGGAGGCAAAGTAATGCGAACGATAACAGCTCTTATGTATAGAAATATAAAATTGTTTACGAGAAATCGACTTCAATTAATATTGCTGCTTATTATGCCTTATTTTTATCTTTATTTGATCAGTACTATTTTTAAAAGTGTTTCGATTAATGATTCGATGAATTACGTTTTAGCTGGAATTGTTATCATCGTAGTTTTCCAGACATCATTAAATATTGCTACATCAACAATTGAAGATATTTCTTCTGGATATATGAAAGAGGTGTTAGTAAGTCCTGTCAAGAGAGTGGAGATTGCTATAGGGCAGATATTATCTTCGACAACGATAGCTAGTTTCCAAGGGATTTTAATATTGATTATTGGATATTTTTTTGGAATGAAATATACAACTCCAATTACACCACTTGCGATTATTGCATTCATGATTCTTATTGGAATTGTATTTTCCTCCTTTGGTTTATTTTTGGCTGCATCTGTAAAAAATGCGCAAACTTTTCAGATCATTTCTGTAGCTGTAACTACACCGATAACTTTCTTATGCGGTGTTTATGTGCCGCTTAGCTTACTCCCTAATGGATTACAGTTCCTTTCTTTATTTAACCCAATGACTTATGCGACTGCTTTTTTCAGAGCGTTAAGTTTAGAAAAGTTATCTGTATCCGCAGACGAATTAGTTGCTCAGGAGTTGGCATTTAAAATAGGTAATTATGTTATTACACCTCAAATGAGTGTAATCATTGTTGCATTATTTGGTTTAATATTTATCATTCTTTCAACGATTGTTTTTTCTAAAGTTGATTTTACGAGGGTTACCCGCCCTTCCGGTAATAAAGATATATTTCAGCAATAGTCTGTTAAATTCCAAATCGGCATTTGAAGTGATGGAAATATTACGGGAAATAAATGAGGAGGCGACAACGATCCTTATAGTAACTCATGATGTCAAAGTAGCTGCAAGAACCAAGCGTAATTTTTATATGTTAGATGGTAATCTTATAGGGGAAAAACATCTTTGAAAGTATAAATAGGAAAATGACGATATTAGTTTAAGAAAAAGTATATTATCAAGATGGTTAATGGAACGGAAATTCTAGATATTTCTTTATAGAAGTACGTGTTCAAAAAGGACCAAGAAGTTCGAGGCGGCGCAGTTTCGAGCAGCGGAATGTATGCATTTAGATACATGAGTAGCGGAGAAACAAGCATTCGTGCGAAATTCACAGTGTCATTTTTACCGGACTTTTTGAACATCCTCTAGAAGGAACTTGTTTTTGAATTATGGCTAATCGTTATACGAGGAAAAACTATTTTAAGACATTTAACCTCCCCCGGCGGGCAAGCTACTGGAGAGGTTATTTTTGATGGAATATATTATAAACTTTGAGGCTTTTTGAAAAGGTGTAAAAAATTACGAAAGGGCACTTTTCAGTTCACGCAGCTTTTTCTCATGTTGGATAGTTTTACTAGATAAGAAATCAACTGTTTCTTGTGTTTCTATAATATCTACACGTGTACCGTCAAATTTTTTCTCTAGACGGTCAAGCCGCATTTCAACCTGCTCGAATCTCTTGTCCACTTGTTCGAATTTCTTATCAACTTGGTCAAATCTTTTATCAATTTGATCAAATCTTTTTTCCATTTTGTTTGAGTGAAGTTCTAGTGCTCTTAACACTTCATTCAAAATTGTCTTTTCTTCCATTTTATTCACCTCCTCGTATTTAACTTGCTTTACTAATAGTATAAGCTATGTGATTCATTAAGAAAAGAAGAATCATAATTTTTAACGACAATGTATTTTTAATTTATTTTAGAAAAAAGCTTGCTTTTATTGTTATGAATAGCTTCCCTTTTTTGGTAAAAACTACTTGGAGAAGGAGAGATTAATTTGCGTATAGCACTAATAGTTTTATTATTTACCGGGCTATTTAGTTCTATTGAAGTACCTGATATTGAAATAAAAAATGAAATAAAACCAACACCTTCAAAAGTAAATGATGTATCGCTTATCGTAGAAGTAAAAGGTAATCCAAAAAAACATAAAAAATACATCGAAACATATTATCCATCGATTGAAGTGGTCGCTACATATGATACGTTGTTTTATGGACTTGCTTTAAAAGGACGTCCAGAACGAATTGAAAAAATTACTGATTTACATTTTATTAAAGGAATTCACCCTGTTCAAACTTATACAACACTAACGGAACGGGCGCAAAACTTGTTTAATAATCCAACAGATTTTCGACAAGCAAATGTTTTTATCCCATCGGAGCTCAATACAACAGTATATTCGGGTAAAGGAGTAAAAATTGGAGTTGTAGACACAGGAATTGATTTTAACCATCCAGATTTAAAATTAAATTATCGAGGTGGATATGATTTAGTAGATTTAGATGATGAACCAATGGAAACAACGGAAGAGGAAGGGATGCCAACTTCTCATGGTACTCATGTCGCCGGAATTGCTGCTGCAAACGGAAAATTATTAGGAGTGGCACCAAATGCATCTATTTATGCTTATCGTGCACTTGGCCCTGGAGGGTTCGGTACATCGATACAAGTGATTGCAGCAATGGAAGAAGCGGTCAAAGATGGAGTAGAGGTTATGAATTTATCGCTTGGAAATACGGTGAATGGGCCCGATTATCCGACGAGTAAAGCTGTGAATGAAGCGGCAAAGCACGGGGTAGCAGTTGTAGTTGCGAATGGAAATGCAGGACCAACAGACTGGACAGTTGGTGCACCAGCAACTGCCACATCTGCCCTATCAGTCGGAGCATATCAACCTTCTAGTCAAATACCTTATTTATATGAACCCTCGACAAGGAGAAAAATTCAACTGTCTCCTCTAACGTTTTCTTTGTCTTGGGATTTGACAAGGGACTATCAAATTGTTGCCGCTGTGAATGAAAAAAACGTACAAGGTAAAATTGGTTTAGTTAAACAAATGGATAAACCTGTAGTAGACGAGGTTTTAAAACTGCGAGATGACGGTGCAGTTGCTGTAATTATTTATAACATAAAACCGAATAATCAAGAATGGCTTGCAGGATTGCAAGAGGCAAATTTGGATATACCAATCGCAATCATATCTACAAAAGACGGTAGATGGATTGATAAGCACATTCTAGAGAAAGATGTCTATTTTAAAAATGAACAACAGATTAGAGATGGAACAATTGCACCGTTTAGTTCGCGTGGCCCAGTAACGGTAAACTGGATGCTAAAACCTGATATTATCGCACCTGGTGTAAACATATTAAGTACTGTACCAGGAGGATACGATATGTTAAATGGGACAAGTATGGCGTCACCTCACGTAGCAGGAGCGATAGCTGTTATAAAAGAAGCAAAACCAGACTGGACGAATGAACAAATTTTTGGAGCAATAAAAACGACTGCACAACAAATTCGTTCAGAAGAAGGAGAAGTATTAGAGCCAATTATGCAAGGGGCTGGATTAATTGACATTGCTTCTGCTATTGAAACGGATACGATTATTATGGATCCTCTCTTATCTTTTGGAAAGTTCGGTCACCATATTGATGAAAGAACAATTAATATTACGGTTGAAAATATGTCAGATGAATCGCAAAATTATTATTTTGAGATCCCCAAAAAAGAAAAGGGATTATCCTGGCATTTACCTAAAGAATTTACTGTTGAAGCAGGTGAAAAGAAAGAGATCCCTGTTCAATTAAAAGTGAATACATTGGAGTTAGAAAAAGGAATTTATCAGGGTTGGTTACAATTGAACGCTGGGACAAAAGAGTTTTCTCTACCTTATGTATTCATTAGTGAGACTGCGGAGTATCCAAAAGTAATGGGCTTTACTTTTCAGATAAATCAGCTAGATAAAGACAGTTATAAATATCAAATGTATATACCAGAGCCCGTAAAATCGGTACAAATTCAATTGTATGATCCACATTCTCTTGTATTTGAAGGAACATTAGCTAAATGGAGAAACCTTGACGTTGGTATGAATGAAGGAGAAATAAAAAGACGAAATATAAAACACCGTGGGAAATTTCACGGTATCATAGTTGTGCAGTTAGAAAACGGAGAATTTGTAAATTACGAAACAGAAATAATTTTAGAGTGAAATAGGATAAGAGGCTTCGCAGATAACTCATGTTTTTTGCTGGACAATGGTAACTCTCTTTCGTGGTTAACTCACGTATCGCGTGGTTAAACTGAGTTCTCCGTGGATAAATCGTGTATTAGCTGGACAAAGATTTCTCCCGTGGATAACGCACGTATTGCGTGGTTAAACTGAATTCTCCGTGGACAAATCGTGTATTAGCTGGACAAAGATTACTCCCGTGGTTACTTCACGTATTGTGTGGTTAAACTGAGTTCTCCGTGGATAAATCATATATTGGCTGGATAATGGTTACTCCCGTGGTTAACGCACGTATTGCGTGGTTAAACTGAGTTCTCCGTGGATAAATCGTGTATTAACTGAATAACGGCATCCCTCTGGTTAATTCACTTTCTATGTGGTTAAGTGACGAATTCTGCAGTGAAGAAAACACGATTGAGGAAAATGTTAAACATAATAAGAATAAAGGAATAAAACACGGGTGAACAGGGGATGAAATGCCGGATTTGCTAATCCAAAAAATTGGACGAATTATCATGAATAGTGATGAAAAATCTTGGTGAAAAACACTTGTCAAATGTTCATAAATTTGTCATGAATTTTCAAAAATAAGAGAAGGTTGCCCCTTTCAAGCAAATAGAGTAACTTTATAAGTGAGATAAGTCACAAAAGCTCATCTTGTATGAATTGACATTACCTATTGGCTATTGTAAAATTCTTCGTGTGGATTAATTTATTATAATAAAATTACTGTGTGCATTTTCCCTTTTATGTGAAGAAATCTACATAAAAAAACACACATTCCACACTTTTTGTATGTCTAAATAAATGTTTAGAGTCTTACGAAAGTGAGTACATTATGTCAAATTATCGTACAATGGCTAAAAGGCAAAGGAAATGGATGCTTATTCTTCTTGTTCTATTTGCAATTGGGGCAGGGATTTTGCCGAACAAGCATTTTTTTCTTGGGTTGTTATTGGGAACTAGTATAAGTTTTTACAATTTATGGCTCTTGCAGCGTAAAACAGACCTCCTTGGAGAAGCAGCTGAAAGAGAAGGTTCTCGGAAAGGGATTGGTACGATATCAAGGTTTGCAGCAGCGGCACTTGGTGTGTTAATTGCAATCCGTTATGATTTAAGCATTATTGGTTTTATTATTGGACTAATGACAGCTTATCCAGTTATGATGGTAGATTTCATTTGGTTCAATAGGAAATAATCACTTGAAAGAGGGGTGAGAAAATGGAGCATGGAGCACCAATTAT
Source organism: Pseudogracilibacillus sp. SO30301A (assembly GCF_037072025.1). Classification (NCBI taxonomy): domain Bacteria; kingdom Bacillati; phylum Bacillota; class Bacilli; order Caryophanales; family Bacillaceae; genus Pseudogracilibacillus; species Pseudogracilibacillus sp. SO30301A. The sequence continues at coordinate 46,257 of NZ_JAXHDD010000008.1, forward strand.
AGAAAATTTATTCGGAATTCCTTGGCTATCTGTTAATTTATCAAACGTATTGATGATTATTGTGACATCCGCTATCGTTTTTATCCTATCTGTATTAGGTGCAAGAAAGTTACAAATGAAACCAACAGGTGCACAAAATGTCATGGAATGGATCCTTGATTTTGTCAAAGGAATTATCAACGATACAATGGATTGGAAAACAGGAAAAAAATTTTTACCGTTAGCAATCACATTATTTACGTTTATTTTAGTAGGAAACATATTAGGTGTTATAACAACTTTCATTTACAATGGGGAAGTATGGTGGAAATCGCCAACAGCCGATCCAGGTTTAACATTAACACTTTCATCACTAGTAATTATTCTATCGCATTATTATGGAATAAAATTACGTGGTACAAACCAATATATTAAAGGTTATTTCACTCCGGTATGGTTCTTATTCCCGATTAAGATTATTGAGGAATTTGCTAACACATTAACACTTGGTTTACGTCTATTCGGTAACTTATTCGCAGGAGAAGTACTACTTGCGTTATTAGTAGGTTTAACAACTTCAGGATTTTTAGGATTTATCGGTGGGGCAGTACCATATTTAGCATGGTCAGGATTTAGTGTATTCATCGGAGGAATCCAAGCATTTATTTTCACCATGTTGTCAATGGTTTACATTTCACACAAAGTAAGTGAAGATCATTAAGGAATCTTAAAATATTAATTAACCAGCTTTATAATTATAAAACTGGAAATTATAAAATATTATATATACTTTTAGGGAGGATTTTATATTATGGGACTTTTAGCGGCGGCAATCGCAGTTGGATTAGGTGCATTAGGTGCAGGTATTGGTAACGGTCTTATTGTTAGTAAAACAGTTGAAGGTGTTGCACGTCAACCAGAACTAAGAGGTCAATTACAGACAATTATGTTCATCGGTATTGGTTTAGTTGAGGCACTTCCGATTATCGGGGTAGTTATTGCATTAATGGTAATGGGTCGATAATAGATTTTTAATTAGGCGAAGCGATTTGGTTAAACTTCGCCACAGTTTTGTTTAAATAGCGTATTATCCTAGAGAGGAGTGAATTGTGTGCTAGGAGGATTTCATATATTAGATATGGTTATCATGCTCATTTTCTTTATCCTGCTTATGTACTTGGTGAGCAAATTTGCATGGGGACCAGTTATGAACATGATGCAGAAACGTGAAGAGTATGTTGCTGGGGAAATAGAGGCAGCTGAAAAAAGTCGAGCAGAAGCAGAGAAAGCATCTAAAGAGGCTGTTGAACAACTAAAACAGACGAAACAAGAAGCACAACAAATTATTGAAGACGCAAAAAATGCTGGAATGAAGCAAGAACAAGACATTGTAGCATCTGCAAAAAATGAGGCAGAAAGAATTAAACAAGCTGCACAAGAAGAAATTCAAAATGAAAAAGAAAAAGCGATTCAAGCACTTCAAGATCAAGTTGCTTCATTATCTGTTCTGATTGCTAGTAAAGTAATAGAAAAAGAAATTAGCGCACAAGATCAGGATAAACTGATCGAAGAATATATTAAACAGGTAGGAGAAGAGCAATGAATGAAGCAGTAGTTGCGAAACGATATGCAGATGCTCTTTTTCAACTTGCTAGTGAAAATAATAAAGTAGATAAGCTTATTTCTGAATTACAATTAGTGAAAACAGTTTTCAAAGATGATAAAAATATTATAAACTTTTTAAATCATCCACGAGTAAAAAACGAAGATAAAATGAAATTAATCGACGAAGCGTTTAAACAGAATGATAAAGATGTAGTGAATACATTAAAAATTCTTGTTGAGCGTCACCGTATAGATACGATTACTTCAATCGTTCATGCGTTTGTAGAACAATATAATGAAGCAAACGGAATTGCAGCAGCAGATGTTTATTCCGTACGGGCTTTATCTGAAGAGGAACAAACAAATATAGAAGCTTCATTGAAAAAGCAACTTGATAAAAAAAGCGTATTAATTAATAATATTGTAGATCCATCGGTACTTGGTGGACTAAGAATCAGAGTTGGAAATACGATTTATGACGGATCGATTAGCGGAAAACTATATCGAATTAAACAAACATTCGCATCTAGTACTATTTAAGGATAGGGGTGACATGGTATGAGCATTACTGCTGAAGAAATCAGTACGCTGATAAAACAGCAAATTGAAAACTACGATTCTGAAATTGAAATCTCAGACATCGGTACAGTTATCGAAGTAGGAGACGGAATTGCACGTGCCCATGGTTTGGATAATGTAATGGCTGGTGAACTAGTCGAATTTTCAAACGGTGTCGTAGGTTTAGCACAAAACTTAGAGGAAAGTAATGTCGGGATCGTTATTTTAGGTCCATATACAGAAATAAAAGAAGGCGATGAAGTTCGTCGTACAGGACGAATCATGCAAGTACCAGTAGGGGAGGAACTAATCGGACGAGTGGTAAACCCATTAGGGCAACCAATTGATGGTAAAGGTCCAATTGAAACAGCAAAAACACGTCCAATCGAATCCGATGCACCAGGTGTTATGGCGCGTAAATCGGTTCACGAACCACTTCAAACTGGAATTAAAGCGATCGATGCCCTTGTACCAATCGGAAGAGGACAGCGTGAACTTATTATTGGTGACCGTCAAACAGGTAAAACAACTGTAGCGGTTGACACAATCTTAAACCAAGCAGATCAAGATATGATTTGTATTTATGTTGCAATCGGACAAAAGGAATCAACTGTTCGTGGAACAGTCGAAACATTTCGTCGTTACGGTGCACTTGACTATACAATCGTTGTAACTGCTGGAGCGTCTGACCCAGCACCACTTCTCTACCTAGCTCCATATGCAGGAGTATCTATGGGTGAAGAATTCATGTATAACGGAAAACACGTACTTGTTGTTTATGATGACTTATCTAAACAAGCTGCGGCATATCGTGAATTATCACTACTTTTACGTCGTCCACCAGGGCGTGAGGCTTTCCCAGGGGATGTATTCTATCTACACTCACGCCTTTTAGAGCGTGCTGCTAAATTAAATGACGATTTAGGTGGCGGTTCATTAACTGCACTACCTTTCGTTGAAACACAAGCAGGGGACATTTCAGCTTATATTCCAACAAACGTAATTTCCATCACAGACGGACAGATTTTCTTGCAGAGTGATCTATTCTTCTCAGGAGTGCGTCCAGCGATTAATGCGGGGTTATCTGTATCACGTGTTGGAGGAGACGCACAAATAAAAGCGATGAAAAAAGTTGCAGGTACACTACGTCTAGACCTAGCTGCATACCGTGAACTCGAAGCATTTGCTCAGTTCGGTTCAGACCTTGATAAAGCAACACAAGCCCGACTTAATCGTGGTCAACGCACAGTTGAAGTATTGAAGCAAGGCTTACACAAACCGCTTCCAGTTGAAAAACAAGTTATGATCATCTATGCATTAACACATGGATTATTAGATGATATTGCTGTTGATGATATCGTTCGCTTTGAAGAAGAGTTCCATATATGGGCAGATACAAATGCCAAAGAAGTGCTTGATACGATTAAAGAAACGGGACAACTAGCTGATGAGGCGGATATGACAGCAGCAGTTGAAGCATTTAAGAAAACATTCTTACCTACTGAAAAGAACGCATAATTTTTCAGTAGAAAGGAACTAAATTTAAATTTATGAAACAGAATTATATGCGAATAACACATATACGTCTGTTTTAGAGGGGTGGTGAAAAGCTTGGCATCACTTAAAGATATTCAAGATCGAATAAAGTCTACAGGGAAAACAAAACAAATTACTAAAGCAATGGAAATGGTGTCTGCTTCTAAATTAAGTAGAGCTGAAGAAAATGCGAAACGTTACGCCTCATACAGTAATAAAATCCAGGAGGTTATTGCTAATATCGCAACTAACAGTACGGATGTTACCCATCCAATGTTAGAACGTCGTGAAGTGAAAAAGACTGGTTATATTATTGTAACTGCGGACAGCGGACTTGCAGGTGCGTATAATAGTAACGTACTTCGAAAACTTCATCAAACAGTCCAAGAAAGACACACATCCACAGAGCAATATACAGTTATTGCGATTGGACGTATGGGTGTTGATTTTTGCCGGAAACAGAAAATGCATGTAGCAGATACTGTTGTAGGTCTACAAGATCAACCGAAATATGCAGAAATTAAGGAAATTGCTTCTAATGCTGTACAACTATATGAAGATGAGGAAATTGATGAACTGGTCATTATTTATAACGAGTTTGTAAGTGCCATATCTCAAGTTGTACAAATAAATACACTTGTACCGATTTCCAATATTGACAGTGTTAAAGCGACAAGTACCTATGAGTATGAACCAGATGAAGAACAAATATTAAAAGTTCTTTTACCTCAATATGCAGAAAGCTTAATTTACGGTGCACTCCTTCAAGCAAAAGCAAGTGAGCATGCTGCACGTATGACTGCAATGAAGAGTGCAACAGATAACGCAGACGAACTAATCGATGAGTTAACGTTATCATTTAACCGTGCCCGCCAAGCTGCTATTACACAGGAAATCACCGAGATTGTTGGTGGAGCAGCAGCATTAGAATAATTTATGAATCGATTATTTGAAAAGGAAGTTAGGAGGGAAATCGATTGAGTAAAGGTTATGTTACACAAGTAATGGGACCAGTTGTCGACGTTAAGTTTGAAGAAGGACAACTACCTGAAATTTATGATGCGCTACATGTTGAATTTGATAATACAGATGAAACTGGACAGAACGAAGCTAGAACACTCGCATTGGAAGTAGCATTACACCTTGGCGATAACTCTGTCCGCACAATTGCGATGTCATCAACGGACGGAGTACAACGTGGAATGAACGTTAAAACTACGGGTGGACCGATTTCTGTTCCTGTCGGTGACGTGACGTTAGGCCGAGTGTTTAACGTATTAGGTGAACACATTGATTTAGGAGAGGATCTTCCAGCAGACACGAAGCTTGATCCAATCCACCGTGAATCACCGAAATTCGAAAGCTTATCAACAGAAACAGAAATTTTAGAAACAGGCATTAAAGTTGTTGACTTACTTGCTCCATATATTAAAGGTGGAAAAATCGGTTTATTTGGTGGTGCAGGAGTAGGTAAAACAGTTTTAATTCAGGAACTTATTAACAACATCGCTCAAGAACACGGGGGAATTTCTGTATTCGCTGGAGTTGGAGAGCGTACACGTGAAGGTAATGACCTTTACTATGAGATGAAAGATTCTGGAGTTATTGAAAGAACAGCGATGGTATTCGGTCAAATGAACGAACCACCTGGTGCGAGAATGCGTGTTGCGCTAACTGGTCTTACAATGGCCGAGCATTTCCGCGATGAACAAGGACAAGACGTGTTACTATTCATCGACAATATTTTCCGCTTTACTCAAGCAGGTTCAGAAGTTTCGGCACTACTTGGACGTATGCCATCTGCGGTTGGTTACCAGCCAACACTTGCAACAGAGATGGGGCAACTTCAAGAACGTATTACATCAACGGATAAAGGTTCAGTTACATCGATCCAAGCGATTTATGTACCGGCAGATGACTATACTGACCCAGCGCCAGCAACAACTTTTGCTCACTTAGATGCAACAACAAACCTTGACCGTGGTCTGTCAGAGCAAGGTATTTATCCAGCGGTTGACCCGCTTGCATCAACATCTCGTGCCCTTGACCCTGAAATCGTCGGGGAAGAGCATTATGAAGTGGCAACAGCGGTTCAACGCACATTACAGCGTTACCGTGAATTGCAAGATATTATCGCAATTCTAGGTATGGACGAGTTAGGTGACGAAGATAAACTTACTGTATCACGTGCACGTCGCATTCAGTTCTTCTTGTCACAAAATTTCCACGTAGCTGAACAGTTCACTGGTCAGCCAGGATCTTATGTACCAGTTCAAGAAACAGTAAAAGGATTTAAAGAAATCTTGGAAGGTAAATATGACGATCTACCGGAAGATGCATTCCGTCTCGTTGGTCGTATTGAAGAAGTAGTCGAAAAAGCAAAAGAAATGGCTTAAGATAAAAGTGGTATGTGATGATAGGGAGTTCCCTATCATCTTCATACAGGGCTAATGATTTAAGGTTTAGGAGGTGTTTCAACTTTGAAAACACTAACAGTAAGTGTAGTTACTCCAGATGGACCTATATTAGAAGATGATTATGAAATGCTCAGCTGCAAAGCAGAAAATGGAGAACTTGGAATATTACCTGGTCATATCCCACTAGTTGCACCATTAACAATTAATGCAGTGCGTTTAAAACGCGAAAATACTGAAGATTTGTTGGCGGTGAACGGTGGATTTTTAGAAGTAAGACCTGATAAAGTAACCATTTTAGCCCGGTCAGCCGAAAAGGCATCTGATATTGACGTTGAACGTGCAGAACACGCTAAAGAACGCGCAAGTAAATTACTTGAATCAAACAATCCGAACATTGATGTGATGCGAGCAAAATTAGCACTTCATCGCGCAATAAATCGGATAGAAGTAGCAAAACATTAAATAAGTATGAAACCTCATGACCGTGTATGAGGTTTTTTTGTTTTTTTAGCATACATTATGCTCTCGTGGATAAACCAGCAAACTCCGTGGTTAAATCGGGAATTGCGTGGATAACGCAACCATCTGTGGATAAACTCGCTTATTTTGGCATTAAAATAAACCGATATCTTGTTTTTATTCCGTTTGTTCTATCGTTAAAAACGATTTTACAATGATGAAAGAAAACCAGCTGGTTACCGGGTTAAACGGTTCCTATATATGCAAAAATACAGACATAATTTACGTTCAATTAAGAATAACGACAAAATCCTCTTATCCAATTTCATTAAAAGAGGATGTTCAAAAAGTCCGGTATAAATGACAACACGAATGCTTGCTTCTCCGCTACTCATGTATCTAAATGCATACATTCCGCTGCTCGAAACTGCGCCGCCTCGAACTTCTTGGTCCTTTTTATCCTCCTTTTTGAACACGCATTAAAAATTATATTTTTTACGCAATATTCGCTATTTCCCGGGAAATGTTTTAATAATTTATTTTTTTCGACGTAAAAGATTAGGTTCACTCGTCAAATAACTATTTAAATGTCGATTTTATATTAAAAATTTTGTAATTTGAAAAGAAAACTTAATAAATAAATACAAGTCATCTCGACCATTTAATGACTTCATTAGTTTATTTCTTCATTGACTTTTCCATATGTTCATGGCATTGTTGACGGTATAAACAAGAAGAAGAAGTTAGGTGATAATATGATTTCAATTGGCTATTTCTCAATTATTGGGATGTTGTCACATGTTATATTCATCTATATTGCATGGACAGCACTGCAAGGAATTAATGTCGAACCATTTGTTCGAAAAAATAAAATTACGGAAGCACGGATTATTCTTATTTTTATCGCAATCGTTATTGGGACTGGAGTAAGTAGATTTGTTTTAGATATTATTCAATGGTCCCAAGATCTAATTTATTTATTTTGATTTAGATGTTGATTTATGTAAATATTTGTTTCGTTTAAAAAAGTTCCTCCTGTACATACTGAATGATAATGATAGGGGGAATTTTTCGTGAAAAAATTTATTTTCTTAATATGTACGTTTATATTGGTAAGCCAAACACCGATTAAAGAAGTTGCACATCAAGAGTTATTTTTACTGGCACAAGCGGGTCAAGAAGAAGGTTGGGATCTAAAAAATTGGCAAGTAGTATCCATTAACGACATTTCTAAAAATGATTTTGACAATATTTCAAACATGTTACAAAATAGTTACTTTATCTCTTTATCAAAATATAAAAATGCGGTAATATATACATTTGAGAGTAAAAAAACGAATGATTTAATCGATCATTCTTTTAGAGCTATCATTCAACAAAATAGCAAGGATCAAGTAACATTACAGACAATAATTTCTGGTGATGAATGGAACGACAATATTTACAATTATTACAGTCGCTTAATAAAAGACTTACAAAGGGATTATAATATAAAATTTACCAGAAATTTCACTTGTTTAAAGTTCAATGTCAGTGGTATAATTAAAGATGGGTCTTTATTTGACGAATTTTGGAAGAAAATGAAAGTTGTACATAGGATAGAACAGTATGACAATGTTCAACAATCAATATACGAAAAAGAATTCTATGGTTATTCTCCTTCTTTAGGAGAAGAAATTATTGTAAATAACGAAAAAATAAATTTCCAAATCGCTTTGAAAAAAATCACACAAAATAAAACAGAAATAATTGTAGGAACGCCTATGATATTGAATGAATATTAATATACTGAACAGAAATTGAAGGAGAATTGTCAGATGGATAAAATCGTTGTAAAAGGTGGCAAGAAATTAAACGGGAATGTTAAAATTGAAGGAGCAAAAAATGCAGTTCTTCCCGTACTGGCAGCAAGCTTAATTGCGAGCGAAGGAAAGAGTGTAATTTATGATGTTCCAACTTTAGACGATGTATTTATAATAAACGAGGTATTAAGAAATTTAAACGCAAAAGTCCAATTCAAAAATAATAAAGTAATTATTGATGCCACAAGTGCTTTAGAGACAGAAGCGCCTTTTGAATATGTCCGGAAAATGAGAGCTTCTGTACTTGTTCTAGGTCCACTACTTGCAAGATATGGCCATGCAAAAGTTGCTTTACCTGGTGGATGTGCGATCGGATCCCGCCCAATTGATCTTCACTTAAAAGGATTTGAAGCGATGGGAGCAAAAGTGAACTTTGGCAATGGCTTTGTAGAAGTTTATGTAGATGGAAGACTCCAAGGAGGAACAGTCTATCTAGATGTTGCAAGTGTAGGTGCGACAGAAAATATTATGATGGCAGCAAGCTTGGCAGAAGGAAAAACAGTCATAGAAAATTGTGCAAAAGAACCAGAAATAGTTGATTTGGCAAATTATTTGAATAAAATGGGTGCTAAAATTGTTGGCGCAGGTACGGAAACAATCCGAATTCATGGAGTAGAGAAGCTTCATGGAGTTGAACATACGATTATCCCAGATCGGATTGAAGCAGGTACGTTTATGGTTGCTGCTGCGGTAACTGGTGGAAATGTATTAGTGGAAAATGTCGTGACAGAACATCTTAGACCGTTAATTGCAAAATTACGGGAAATGGGTGTGGAAATTACAGAAGAGGAAAATGGCGTTCGCGTCAATGGACCAGAAAACTTAAAAGCTACAGATATTAAAACTTTACCACATCCAGGCTTTCCAACTGATATGCAATCACAGATGATGGTAGCTATGTTACGTGCAAAAGGAACAAGTGTAGTAACAGAAACGGTATTTGAAAATCGTTTTATGCATGTCGAGGAATTCCGTCGGATGAATGCGAATATGAAAATAGAAGGTCGTAGTGTAATTGTAGAGGGATTATGTAACCTACAAGGTGCCCAAGTGCAAGCGACAGATTTACGAGCTGCAGCTTCATTAATTCTGGCTGGTCTTTGTGCAGAGGGACAAACAGAAGTAACAGAGCTTTATCATTTAGATCGTGGATATGTAGATTTTGCCGAAAAGTTATATCGACTCGGTGCTGATATTCAACGAATTAAAAATGATAAAAAAGAAACGATAGATAATGTAATTAAACTTGATTTTAAAGCAAAAAATATTGCGATTGAAATCCCATAATTTAGGTATAAAATAACAACTTCATCATATAATTATAATTAGTAAATAACAGGTAGAATTCTATCTGTTATTTTTTTTGGTTGTTCATTTAAAATCTATGAAATCATTTAAATGGGTTCTAAAAACTAGGGAAAGTGTATATATTTTAATATAACAATAGATTAGATTTACTAGACTTAATATTAAGCAAGGAGGGAATACCAATAAAAACGTTTAAAGGAGCTAAGTTAAAAACAAAGCGTCGTCGAAAAAAAATATTAAAAGCAATATCCAATCGTAATAACCCTCTATCTTCTAGTAATACTGCTACTCGAAATATAGTAGGATTGGTATTCTTTACCATCCTCTTGTTTGCGATTGTGTTAATTCCGACTTTAATTGTTATGATTCCGAAGTCGGACACTTATACAGAAGAAAATATTATGGAAGTCACAGTAGATGAAGAGGATATTGAGGTTTCACAGCTGAATGTTTTTGTGGAAAGATCAGATTCAGGGGAAGTTGAAGAGATTCCACTAGAAAAGTATGTAGCATCTGTGGTGGCATCTGAAATGCCGGCTGAATTTGAAATGGAAGCATTAAAGGCACAGGCAATTGCAGCAAGAACATATATTGTAAATCACTTATTACATCAAGAAGAGGAAGAAAAAGTAGTTATTTCTGATACAACAGAGCACCAAGTCTATAAAAATGATGATGAATTAAAAGCAACTTTAGGTTCCGACTATCATTGGAAAATGGAAAAAGTAAATGAAGCAGTAAAAGCAACGAAAAATGAAATAATTACTTATGATAAGCAGCCGATTACTCCTACGTTTTTTTCAATGAGCAATGGTTATACGGAAGATGCAAAAAATTACTGGGGTAATGAGTTGCCATATTTAAAAAGTGTTGAGAGCCATTGGGAAGAAAAGCATCCGGATTTTACAGAACAAATAGTATTTACACTTGATGAAATAAGTAGTAAATTAGGTGTTTCTTTACAGGCAGGTGTATCCATTCCAATAAAAATAGTACGGACTGAAAGTAATCGTGTAAGTGAATTAACCATTCAAGATAAGACTTTTTCAGGACGGGAAGTAAGAGATATGCTCGGGTTAAGATCAAATGACTTTTCGATTAAACAAAAAAATGAACATCTTATTTTTACCACAAAGGGGTACGGCCATGGTGTAGGCATGAGTCAGTATGGAGCCAACGGAATGGCTGAGGAAGGAAAAGGTTATAAAGACATCTTAACTTATTATTATCAAGACGTGGAAATAGAAACAATTACAGAAGCGGCTCCAGCACTCGTGGCAAAATAAATAAGAGAGCAGACATTTATGTTTGCTCTCTTTTAAGATTTTGTTTAAGATAGATGGGATTTAAAAATAGAATCAGCAATATTCACATTTACCATTTCTTCTAATCCAGTAATCATTTTAATTAGTCTTATAAATGGTATCTGTATAGTAGAATAAATAACTACCCCCAGCTTGTGTTCTTTCATAAACCCACAGTAAGTGTGAAAACCTATAGTTGTTCCTCCATGATGAATAACTGGAGTATCAGCCCACTTTTTATTTTCTATCATCCAGCATAATCCCATTTCGATCTGTTTAGTAGCCTTAACAGATTGTTTTTCATGTGTAAGAGCAATCGCTTCACGTAAGGGGCTTTCTCTCAAGCCAATTTGATGTTCTACATATGTTAGCATATCATTCATTGTACTTTTGATTGCTCCAGCACCATTAATTGCAGGAAGTTCGATAGGGGGTACTAAATTACCTTTTTTGTCATATGCTTGCACGTATCGATCGAGATGAGACTTATTTACTGTAATAAATGTATCGTTCATTTCTAATGGTTTTAAAATCTCTGTTTTTATCGCTTCTTCATACGCCATGCCAAGTATGTCGGATAACGTATTTGCAAGTAAGCCAAGGCCAATATTAGAATATACGAATTTTTTTCCAATCTCTCTTTTTATTTTGTAAGTCGTAAAAAATCGATCTAAATCAGCAGGTGAAAAATCTTTATACGGATTACTTTTCCTTTCTTTATTTTCTTTGAGTTGTCTTCGAATCGTCTTCATGTCCTCTCTTGGTAAACCTGAAGTATGTGTTGCTAAATGACGAAAGGTTACTTCTTTTCCATTATAAGTTAGTGCTTGTTTGTACTCCGGTTTAAATTTACTAATTGGTTCATCTAGTGAAATAATATTTTCAGTAAGTAACTTTGCCAATAATAAACTAGTAAATGTTTTTGTTGTTGAGCCGATTTCAAAATATAGATCTCCCAAATCTGTATCAGCACGTTTATTTCCGTCTTCAAGTAGTCCAATATACTCCCGTTCCCCGTTCTTCACCATACCGACGACAATACTTGCTTTTTTAGCTCGGGATGCTTCTTTTCTCATTAAATAGATGGTACTTTCTCTAATCATTTTTACTCCTCCTTAATTTAAAGAACTTAATAATTAATTAAGCTTAACTATTTTACAAGATAAGAAACCAGCATGGCTTCGCATAGCGTAGCCACCATCTATCATGAAAATAGATTGTTTTCATACAAAGTATTATTTCATCGTATCAATTGTAATTTGTTTTAAATCCAATAGTATGTCTCGAAATTGGGTTAATTTTTCCTCGCCTAATTTAGCATATAATTTTTCCGTAATAATCAGATCAATTTTTTCTTGCTTCTTGATATATTCAGCACCTTTAATAGCTAAACTTACAAGGATTTCTCTTCTGTTTTTTTCATTTATTTCCCTTTTTAGATAGTTCATTTCTTCTAGCTTTGAAACTTGCTGACTTGCAGCGCTCGGTGTTATTTCTAATTTATCGGCAATTTCTCGAATTGTTAAATTTTTGTTTGTATCAATGATTGTTAATAGGAGATCTTGAGCAGAGGTAATATTCTCATCAAGTAACTCGTTGTATCTTTGGTAAATTTGATTATTAATAAATTGTGTTGCATCATTAATTTCCTTTACGATTAAATGTAAATTTTTCATCAACAATTAACCTCCTTTAATAATTAAGTCAACTTAACTATATCAAGTTTTATTAATAAAGCAATAGGTATTTTCTCTTAATCTAAGAAAGAATCAATAAAATTTGAAAAATCTATTTATTTCATGTATATATTTTTCAGATTCTGTTCACAATGGTGGATGAGGTGATAAATATGAAAGAAGTTCCAAACGAATCCAAAAAGAAATGGACTCGTATATTCAAGAAGAAATGGTTTTTCCCAGCGCTATATATTGTAATTGCCGCATTTCTTCTAACTGGAGTTGTCTGGTACCAAAATGTACAAAGTAATTTAATAGAAGGACTGGATGATAACGAACAATCAGATAGTTATAATCCAAGTTATTTTGATGAGGATGCAGAATCTGTTTTACAACAACAAGAAGTAATTAAAATGCCTGTAGATGAAGAAGTGCAAACAGAAATAGTAACTAAATTTTACGATTACAACGCAGAACAAGAAGAGCAAGAAAAAGGTCTAACTCTATATAACAATCGCTACTATCAGAGTACAGGTGTTGATATTGCATCAAGTGATGGAAAAGCTTTTGATGTAATTGCTTCCTTAAGTGGAACAGTTACAGAAGTTAAAGAAGATCCACTACTCGGAAATGTCGTTGTAATGTCTCATGGTGAAGATATTACAACATACTATGCAAGTTTAGGAGAAGTAGCTGTTGAACCTGGTGCAGATATAAAACAAGGTGATAAGCTAGGTACTGCTGGGAAAAATTTATTCAGCGAGGAAAGTGGCACACATGTTCATTTTGAAATTCGAAAAGGGGAAACAGAAGTAAACCCAGAAGATTTTTTCAATGAGCCATTAAATAAATTGGTAGATTTTAATGTAGAAGAACAAGAAGAGCCACAAGCTGAAGAAAAAAATGAAGAGGAACCTGAAGCAAATGAAGAAGACGCTGAAAATGGAACAGATTCAGACGTTGATCTAGATGAAGAGGAAGAGAACGAGAAAGACGCTGAAGAGGATTCTGAAGAAAAAGATGCGGAAGCAAACCAAAATTTATCTTTCTCAATTACTGCATAAGTTTTAAAAAAATTATAAAGATAAACATTGGCATATCAGCTAATAAGAATGAGCCCTAAGATATTAAGAGGGGCTTTTTTTTGTCCTTTTAGGAGAGTGAAGGTGAACTACTCCATTAAAATTTATAGAAAATTCAGGTTAAACTCCTTGTCTTTTCCTAGAAAAGCTCAAAATTAATCATAAACAAAATTAATTGTTAATAAAATATGATTAACAGAGTAATCGCTTAATATCTGGGGTGCGAGTTAGTGAATCTTTTTTATAAGTAGAACTGATCGTATTAGCTTTCACTGTTTCATATTTTCCTAAAAAGATGCGGACCCATAGAACTGGGGAAAGCGGATAATGAATCTGAAAATGGTACATGGATATCGCAAAATGGGCAAGTCACGTATTTTGGGTCAATTGACGTAAGAAAAACTTATATTGATGAAATGAATGTTTTAGAAATCAGAACTAGCATTTATACATATTAAACCAAAAATAAGTTTTTCGTATAGAAAATAGACGGTGACTAGTATTGTTAATGAGGAGAGCCCGCTTTCGTTTGTGACAATTAAAAAAAGAAGCAGATCACATTTGGAAAATGAAGCTAAACAAGTGTCGTAGTTTCTAAAACATTGGCGGATACCAACGTCCTTGTTTAATCGTAATAACATGTCAACACCGCACCTTGTCTCACTTAACACCTCAGAAAATCAACATAGGGAGGCGACCGGTGTGCATGATTACATCAAAGAGAGGACTATCCGGATAGGTAGATATGTCGTAGAGACAAGAAAAACCGTCCGTATGATAGCGAAAGAATTTGGTGTTTCGAAAAGCACGGTTCATAAAGATTTAACAGAACGTTTACCAGAAATAAACGCAGAACTTGCAAAACAAGTAAAAGAAATTTTGGAATATCACAAATCGATACGTCATATCAGGGGAGGTGAAGCGACGAGGGAAAAGTATAGAATCGAACGTGAAAGCCAATCCGAGTAGATTTATTATCGAACAAGACTTGGAAGGGGGATGATTTATCGAAAAGGCTTTTGGGTGAATTTGTTTACTTATCCGGCCGGGGAACGTGTATTGTCCTTGGCTGGAGTTTTGATTTTAATGAAAGGAGTCTCTTTTACTGTGCGATTATCTAGAATTAATACGATTTAACCAGCCAATTCCCGGAATAACCACGCAAATTTCAATTTAACCACGGGAAATCCCAAATAACCACGGAGAAGTCCGTTATCCAGCTAATTCTCGAAATAACCACGTAGAATGGGATTTAACCACGGGAGATTTAAAATAACCACGGCGTAATGATTTAACCAGCCAATTCCCGGAATAACCACGCAAATTTCAATTTAACCACGGGAAATCCCAAATAACCACGTAGAAGTCCGTTATCCAGCTAATTCTCGGAATAACCACGTAGAATGGGATTTAACCACGGGAGATTTGAAATAACCACGGCGTAATGATTTAACCAGCTAATTCCCGGAATAACCACGCAAATTTCAATTTAACCACGGGAAATCCCAAATAACCACGTAGAAGTCCGTTATCCAGCTAATTCTCGAAATAACCACGTAGAATGGGATTTAACCACGGGAGATTTGAAATAACCACGGGAACTTCAGAAATAACCACGGGGATTTCAAAATAACAACAAAACTAGAACCGCGCTGTAGGAAACAGCACGGTTCTAGTCAAAAAATTTATTTATCTAATATTGAAGTAGTAAATATTTTTGGAATTGCATCTTGAGGAAATTTGCTTAATTCTGGTGACAAGTATTTTCTGTTTTTCTTCCCACCGATTCTTTTTAAATTCATAGATGTAAGTAAATGATATACAGTGTTTTGAGTAGCAGTTTGTAGCAGGTTAGTGCAAATTCTCGATGTGATTTCTGACTCGTATAAAAGAAAGTAATCTAATATAACTCGCTCATGTGCATCATAATCTGTTTGTCCACATTTGGGACAAATCCAATATCCGCGGTTCCTGTTCAATGGAAAGAAGTCACATTTTTCACAAGCGATTCCCTTGATGAAATGATTACTGTTCAAATTGTAAAAATTTACGAGATTAGAAAATAGAGGTTTATCGTATTTTATCATCAAGTGATACAGTTTTTTTAAATCGTGAAAACTTATAATATATTCCTGGTATGAGTCATATATTTCTTCAAGTTTAAATATTAAATATTCCAAGGGGATGAAACGTTCATTAAAAAGTGAATCATTTTCTTCGTTTCGAATAATGGAACTTGGATTGGTAGAAACGACCAATGTCACAATTGGAATTTTTATACCAAATTGGCTCAACCAATTTTGTAAATGTCGCTTTTGAATTTTTGCCTGAAGAAGTGGATCGTTGTAGCTGGTTTTTTTAACTCCGTCAATTTGGATAAGTTGTTTGTTAGTAGCGTTATATTCCAAAGTGCCTTTAAGGTTTTTTGTTTCTAAATCAAAAATAAGTTTGGGCGTAAGTATGATGGAGTCCATTTGAAAATGTTTGAAGTGATTCTTTAATCTGAGGCTAGGAAGGTGGAAAAAATCTTTTTTCGGAAAAAGAGAAAGCTTGTAATCGACACTTGTTTCACCAAAGTGACCCGCTCGATACCTTTGATAATTTGCCTGAAGGCTTTCGTTATATCTATATTTTGGTTTTAACCTTCTAAATAGCGCTTCATGTGACAATAATTGATGCGATTTATGACGTTTTTTAAATGAAATCAAATAGAAATTCCTCCCTAATTTATGTTGTTATTTATATTAATTCGACATTAACTGATAGAATCCTGCATATTTTTAAAAAAATAAAAAAAGCTTAGCCAAAAGCTAAGCTGAAGCGGCGGCACTAAGTATGACCAAGAGCCACCAACCAATTTTAAAGACAAATGTTAGCACACCCAGAATGATACCTGTTATGGAAAAACCTCTACGTATTGGTTCGGTCAATGCGAATATGCCAAAAATAATAGCTAAGAGTCCTAATATATAAGGTATAAATGGAATTAAATTCAGTACCACGCCGAGAATCCCCATAACTAAAGCGGCGACAGCAAGACCATTTCCTTGCGCTGTCTTTACTTCGATTACTTGTGGTTCATATTGAACTTTCATTTCATCCTCCACGCAATCCCTCCCTCTATCTTTATATACAATATGTATAATCGTAAATTTAGATTACCTTATCATCTTGAGTTTTTCAATACGTTTCATTTAATTGAAAAGTGTTTTCTAACTAAAAAAAATTTACCCATGAGGTGGGAATTAATCATAGGAGAGGGTATTACTTATTCAGATAATTAGTGAAATAATCATGCAGAATACGATTTAATTACAGGATTTCGGAATAACCACGGACAATGCAATTTTAACCACAGGGATTTTGGAATAACCATGGAGAATGCGAATTAATCAGAGAACACGAAATATCCATGGCGGAAGAATTTAATCAGCCAATTCCCGAAATAACCACGCAGATTTCCATTTAACCACTGGAGCAACGGAAAAAACCACGGACAATGCAATTTTAACCACAGGGATTTTGGAATAACCATGGAGAATGCGAATTAATCAGAGAACACGAAATATCCATGGCGGAAGAATTTAACCAGCCAATTCCCGAAATAACCACGCAGATTTCCATTTAACCACTGGAGAACGGAAATAACCACGGAAATCGCAATTTAACCACACAAAATCTGAAATAATCATGTTTAATTAAAAGATTTCAATTCTATCTAAATTCAACATTCACGACTCATTTTTGCCTATTGAATTACATCATATTATTACAAAATAAATTTCTGTATATTTAATTGCAAAATTTGAGGTTTATTGTATTAGTTTGTGGTAGAATGTAATGTTAGAAGTATACTATTAAACAGGTGAGAAAATTAGGAATGATCTGTGATTAGGAGGACTAGTAATTTATGTTTTCGAGAGATATTGGAATTGACTTAGGAACTGCAAATGTATTGATACATCTTAAAGGTAAAGGAATTGTTTTAAATGAGCCTGCTGTAGTAGCGATGGATCGCGTAGCTGGTAAGGTGCTGGCAGTTGGTGAAGAAGCATATTTAATGGTGGGAAGAACGCCCGGAAATATTGAAGCTATTCGCCCACTAAAGGATGGGGTTATTGCAGATTTTGATGTGACTGAAGCAATGCTGAAGCATTTTATTAATAAAATTAATGTTAAAGGATTTTTATCCAAACCAAGAATGCTTATTTGTTGCCCAACAAATATTACAAAAGTGGAGCAAAAAGCGATTAAAGAAGCGGCCGAGAAATCAGGTGGACGTAAAGTTTACTTAGAAGAAGAGCCAAAAGTTGCTGCAATTGGTGCAGGAATGGAAATTTTCCAGCCGAGTGGTAATATGGTCATTGATATCGGAGGTGGTACAACAGATGTTGCGGTACTTTCCATGGGAGATATCGTGACAGCTGAATCGATCAAACTTGCTGGAGATACGTTTGATCACGATATTTTACAGTATATTAAGAAAAAATATAAACTGCTTATCGGTGAACGAACAGCAGAAGATATAAAAATAAATGTTGGAACCGTATTTAAAGATTCCAGACATGAAAGTATCGATATTCGTGGACGTGATATGGTAAGTGGATTACCTCGCACGATTACGGTTAATTCAGAAGAAATTGAAGAAGCGTTAAGAGAATCGGTTACATTAATTGTTCAATCGGCAAAATCTGTTTTAGAACGGACACCACCTGAATTATCTGCTGATATTATCGATCGTGGAGTCATTTTAACAGGTGGCGGCGCAATGATTCATGGAATCGATCAGTTACTTGCAGAAGAATTAAAAGTACCTGTTTTAGTAGCAGAGGAGCCAATGAACTGTGTTGCAAAAGGAACAGGAATAATGCTTGCAAATATCGATAAAATTGATCGCGTAAAAATTGGCTAAATGCAAACAAGAGCTTCGATAAACAAAGGAGTGGAGCCACTTGTTAAGAGGTTTTTATACAGCAGCAAGTGGGATGATTGCCTAGCAGCGACACTAAGAATTAGTTTCAAATAATATAGCAAATGCGAATACACTAGGCAAGCAGACCAGGGTGTTTTGCGTTCCTTTCCGGAAATGTTAATTAGACAGATGTGTTCAACGACAAATGGACTAAAATTACCAGTTATCAGACCGATCGGTAGTTTAAATACGGGATTATATGCACAGGAGTACATTCCAAATTTTCCTAAGAGAGATATTAGGGAAACAGGTTGTTTATGGATTTAGCTCTTGTTGATAATGATACACTTTATAATACAAGTGGAGTCCTTTTTACCGTTCAAAACGCTGACGGGGATGTGCGTTGCACAAGAAATGGTAACTTCACAGTTGATACAGAAGGTTTTATAACAACAAATGAAGGTTATTATGTACGTAACCAAGCTGGTAATCCAATACAAACGAACGGACTTGAGTTTACCGTGACGGCTAATGGAGTTGTCCAAGTGGATGGGATAAATGCGCTATTTTGAATTGTCTATATTGTAAATACGAATGAATTAATAAAAGAGGAAAATGATTTATTAAGTGCAGAAGCAGGGAATGTTAATGCGCTAAATCCAGATGCGGCAGGAGCGAATTTTACCGTTCATCAGCAGTATTTAGAAAGTTCCAATGTAAATACCATGCAGTCTATGACAGATATAATGAACGCATATCATAGTTTTGAAATGAATCAATATGTGTTAAAAGCATATGATGAAAGTATAGGGAAAGCAGTTAACGATATTGCACGATTAAGATAAGGAGGGATAAATAATGACAATACGTACAATGGACCAAGCAGCGGTAACAATGAATCAGTTGCAAAACCAAATTGATATGATTGGTCACAACTATGCAAACAGTGAAACATACGGCTATATATCAAGACAAGCGGAATTTTCAAACCTCCTTACTCAGCAGATTATGAATATGACTGATCCTGAAAATGCTCTAGGTCGGGTTACACCGGATGGAATTCGAGTTGGGACAGGTGCAAGACTTGGAGCGATAAACAATAATTTATCCCTCGGTGCAAATCAAAAATACGCATCGTGCGTTAGATACGTTGTTACGTAATGAACATCATTTTTACCAAATTCAAGGAGAAAATGAAATCCAGTACACGCGGGATGGATATTTTTACTTACAGCCTATTAACAACGGGAAAGAAGTAAAAGATGGAGATCCTGTTATTGGTATAAATGGACTATACAATTTGCAGCAAATTTTGATGATATCCATATCGAAGACAATGGTGTGGTTACGGTAAAGCATGGTACCGAGATTAAACAAGTAGGGGCACTATCTGTTGTTGAAATTTCACGTTCAAGAAGTCTAGAAGCCATCGGTGAATACCGGATGGAGCTGGCGTGAATATAAATGATTTAGTTCATCCGGTCGATATGAATACGGGTTTATTACCAAGCCCAACACTCGAAATGTCGAATGTTAATATCGGTGAACAAATGACTCAGTTAATTAATGCACAGCCCTCCTATCAATTTAATTCAAGAACAATTACGATGGCTAATCAGATGCAAGGACTTATAAATCAATTACGTTAATTTGTGGTAAATTTAATCATTTAAAAAACTTTTTAAATGAATAGTAAAGGTGAAAGTGAAATGGCAACAAACTTAGCGAATAAAGAAGAAACGAATGAAAATACAATAGAAGATAATAATACCAAAAAAGAAGCGAGACGAGCGAAGAAACAAGTTCGCAAACAGTATCAAGTTCGTAAGTTTCCTATATGGTTACGCATTATTGTAGTTCTCATTCTATTTGTACTATGTTTGATAATAGGTGTAATCGTCGGTTATGGTGTTATAGGTGACGGAAATCTAACTGAAGCTCTAGATTTACAAACATGGCAGCATATTTTAGACATTGTTCAAAAAGAATAATTAGAGTCTCCTATCATCAAGGGGCTGTTAGTGAAAAACGTTTTACCTTAGGTATAGCAAAATCGTTGAATAAGACGCACTCTTTATCGATAAAATTAGCCAGGATTATTTTGGGCTAATACATGAGAAAAAGTGCCATTTCAACGGTTTTTTACTTCAAAGGCAATATATCTGTTTCTCATCTTAAAATAATCAATGGAAAAGAGGTAGTAATAACGATGTTAGATGTACAGCAAATTAAAGAAATTATTCCACACCGTTATCCTTTTTTACTTGTCGATAAAGTGCTCGAAATGGATGAAGGAAAACGTGTTGTCGGCGTGAAAAATGTAGCGGCAAATGAACCGTTTTTTGCAGGTCATTTCCCTGAATATCCTGTAATGCCAGGAGTGCTTATTTTAGAGGCACTTGCGCAAGTGGGTGCAATCGCAGTCCTTGATATGGAGCAAAATAAAGGGAAAATTGGATTTTTAGCTAGCGTTGATAAATGCCGTTTCAAACGCGAAGTGAAGCCAGGTGATCAACTACAGTTAGAAGTGGAAATCATTCGCATGAGAGGTGCGATAGGAAAAGGAAAAGGAATAGCGACCGTAAATGGGGAAGTTGCCTGTGAAGCGGAAATAATGTTTGCAATAAAATAAAAAATACTCTCTCTTACAAAAATTAATCCTTTAGCAAGAATGACCTGAAAAAAAATGGATAAGCTAAAAGAGAAGAAATGATGTAAGGGAGGGAGACTTTATGATTAAAAGGATATTTACGGTTATGTTGGTATTAACTTTTATAAGTGCTTGTGGAACGCCAAATAACAATAATAATGATCAGACACCTGGTCAAGATAACAATGCACCTGTAAATGATAATATGGATCAAAACGATAACAACGGTGATCTAAATCGTAACAGAGATATGAATAACAATGATGATAATCTAAATCGTGAGCAAATGGACGATAATGGTGATGTTATTCGTGATGATTTAGACGATAATAATTTAGACGACAACAATAATAACAATAACAATAACAATAATAACACAAGGTAGTAGTTAATAAGAATGCCCCCTCATCGAAGGCATTCTTATTATTTTTTGGCAGATAGGAAAGTATAAAACTTTCCTACTGCATAAGTGCAACTAAAACACTCACCATAAAAGGCTTGGCGAATGCCAAGTTTTAATAAAGGGAAATCCATAAAATAGACAAATTTATTTAAAAGTAGTAAAATATACTTAGTAAAAACCTCCTAATAAAGAAAAACCTTATACTTTAGGTTTTTTTATGCCCGGAAAGGAGAGTAAATGTTTTATAAAATAACTGCCAAAACGCAGGCGATTATGAATGCACATGACAGTTATTATAAAGCAAAAATTATTGAAGAAAAAAATGATATTACATATTCACCGCTTTCACCTGTTAAATTAATCGATTTTAATTGTACAGATAATGGTGCATCATTAGAAGGAAGAGCGGAGACTGTAAAAAAGATTTTGGGAATAAAAAGTAAGTTGCCTATACCAATCTTTCATCAGGAAGGAATATATATGTTTCCAACTACATCGGTAAAAAACAGGGACTGCATTTGGCTCTCTTATTATCACATCAAAAAGTATGTACAGCACGGTGAACAAGCAATGGTTTATTTAACTGATAACTCCAGTATGTTTATTAAAACATCGTTAAACCAACTAGACCTACAAATAAAACGAACAAGCCAAGTAATTGCATATTTTCATTACCTAAACTTTCTTGATCGAAAATAGAAATTTTACGTATGTGGTGTTTTTAAAGAAATTACATAATAGTAAAGGGCATGATCGGATTTTATTAAAAATATAACTTACTTAGATAATAAGAAATTGTTTTATAAACTTTATTAGGAGGTTCACCGCATGCGTAAAGTGTTTTTGATTGATTCATTTAATGAACAGACTCATAATCTTTGCATGTAGTGAGTCAGAACAAAACACCTGTAAAACAGAAGAAGTGAAGATAATAATTTTTGTTGCTAAAGAAATCTCCGTGATGTTTAAATGAAGCGGAGAACATTCAAAGTGGTATCCTTAATAGTTCAACCTAAAAAAGTAGCCAAAAGAAAAATCCGAACTAATCTAGTTCGGACATATTATGGACAAATACTTTTACCTAAGTGTCTTTTTATAACTTAAATTGCTTTTCTGAAACGTATCGCTGTGTAAACACCTAGTCCAATTAAAATGGATAAAATACCACCTAAAACGTAATTCCAGCTGTTTGTAGCCGTGTTAGGAAGGTTACCATCGCCACCACTAGATTCAGACCCAGCCTCTCCAAAAGTTTCAGATTCCTCTTCTTGATTATTTTCACTATTTTTTTCAATATGCTCTAAATTTTCATATGCCTCTTTCAAATGCTCTAATGCTTGATCGACATCTTCTTGTGTAGCATCTTCAGTTTCTAATACGTTTTCGGCATGTGCCAGTGAATTCTCAAATGATTGCCAACTATTTTCAGTATAAGAATTATCATCTAATTCTTTTGCTTTTATTTCATTTACGTATTCCTGAAGCTTTGTTTTATCAACATCTGCCACTTTAGGTTCTTCAAGATCTTTAGGTGGTTCAGGTTCCTTAGGAGTCTTAGGTTTACGAGGAGGCTCCTTAGGGTCTTCTTGAGGAATTAATTCAAGACCGTTATACGCATCCGTTAATACTTCAACCGCCTCATCAACATCTTGTTGTGTTATTAAGTTAGAGCTATATACTTTTTCAGCATTTGTTAAGGCTTGCTGAAATGGTTCCCAACTATCTGCTGTATATAGATCGGAATCAAGACTTTCCTCATAAACGTCGTCTAAAAGATTTTTTAGTTCAGATTTATCCGGAAATGGCTCAACTGGAGGTCGGATAGGTAAATCTCTTATTAAGCCTTCATATGCATTCTTTAAAGCATCTAATGCGTTATCTACTTGTTCTTGTGTAGCATATTTATAAGCCATTACAAGCTCTGCAGTAGTGAGTGCACTAACAAACTTACTCCATGTTTCATCGGTATAATCTTTTTCAGTTAATTCTTTTCCATCTAACTCCTGCAAATATGTTGCAAGCTCTGATTTATCTGCTGTGATAGGAATCGTTGTAAATAGTTCTTCCAATGCTTGAAAAGCACTATATAAATTAGTATAAGCTCTATGAATCTCTAGTTGTGTTGCATCTTCATTTTCTAAAACAGCCTCAGCTTCTTCCATAGCAGCCTCAAGTCTAGCCCAGCTATCTGTTGTATATAGAGTACTATTTAACTCTTTCATTTGGTTCAGATAATCTTCTAAGCCATCCTTATCCACAATTGGAATTATTCCAATTGGAGGGATTGGTATTAGCAAACCGTTTCTAGCAAAGTTTAAATTAATTAATGCGGAATCCACTTGGATTTGGCTGGCGTCTTCATCAGTTAAAATATTTTCAGCATTATTCACCGCTTGCATGAATCGATTCCAGCTTTCCTCTGTGTAGTCGCTTTCATTTAAATTCTCTGCTTGTACCTCTTGTAAAAATGAAGCCAAATCTGATTTGATTACTATCGGTAATGGTTGCTCTTGCTCATTTTCATTTGTATCATTTTGCTTTGTAATATCATCACCTTCTGTATTCATTTCCTCCTCACCTAAATCAAGCTGCTCAATATTAGGAGCCGATTCAGCATGAATTACATTTTTATGTATTCCCAGTGAGGTAGAAAAAATTGGTGAACACAACAATATGAGGGTAATTATTATGAATATAGACCGCTGTAATAAAACTTTTTTGTTTCTTTCGGGCTCTTCCATCTATTCATCCTTCCTTCCTTTCTTTCTAAGGTAGTCACTAAACGTAATCTTATAATTGAAACATATTAGCGTCAATCGGACTAACTGTTCAATGTAAGCATTTGACATTTACGCATACATATTAACGTCATATAATTTGCTTAATGTTGATATAGTAAGCGTTGTGAACATTAATTACTTATAAAGTAGGATGCGCTCGTTTTTATAAATACAAAAAAAGTCCTTTTAGAAACAACTTTTTAATATTGTCTAAAGTGTCTGAGTTACTACCATAGTAGAGAAAGAAGGCCATTGTTGAATATAAAGTACATAAGCCTAAATAACTAATCATTTTACAAAAAAATAAAAATATCCGTATTTAAAACGAATATTTTTCAAAAATTCGTATCCAATTGTTAATTGTTTCTTTATGTTGTAAAGCAGAATGATCATAGTAAATATAGACATACCCTATAGAAGGATCAAATGTAATGGATTGAATATTTGGATCTAGATTTAAATCATCAATCAGCTGGAGGAGATTGTCATAATACTCTCGCCATGTTTCGATGCTGACAATTATTTCACCTGGAGTGAAATGCTCTACTTGAATACCATGCTTCGCTGCGAGTGCAATCAATTTTAATTTCATGACATTGGAAATCAATTCAAAACCGCCCTTCGACATGTTCTACATTAAGCTTATGTTTAAATGAACTAAAAGTGACAGTATAATCTCCTAAAACATTAATTTTTACCTTATTTCAAAATTGGACTAATATTTGCATGAATTGACAAGTATTCGATATAATTTAGCTAGTTCAATATGTTACCCGAAGAACGTTTCTTTCTGTTAAGGAGATTGTTATGTTAAACTATATTGATTTAATGATTGCATCTTTCATTGCTCTCATTGCAACATTTTTTCTTGCTTTTCCAATAAAAAAGCTTGCGATCAAATTTAATATCGTTGATCTTCCCGTTCGACGTAAGATTCATAAAAATGCAACGCCAAGAATAGGTGGTTTAGCAATTTTTCTTGGTGCATCATTAGGTTTACTATATTTGCAACCTTCCCATGTTCATTTACTGGAAATTTCACTTGGAGCTCTAGTTATTGTGATTACCGGAATGTTAGACGATCGTTACGATATTAGACCAATAGTCAAACTTTCTGGTCAATTAATAGCGGCTTCTTTTTTAATATCATCAGGATTAATAATTGAACGGATCACACTTCCGTTCATTGGTATGATTGATCTAGGCGTTTTTAGTGTACTTATTACAGTTCTTTGGGTAGTAGGCATAACGAATGCAATCAATTTAATTGATGGTCTAGATGGACTCGCTACAGGTGTTTCAACGATTGCGCTTTTAAGTATGTTATTTATGGCAATCGTTGATATGCAAGTGTTTGCCGCCTATTTAGCAATTGTAATTATCGGTGCAAATCTTGGCTTCTTATACCATAACTTTTATCCTGCGAAAATATATATGGGAGACACTGGATCAAATTTTTTAGGGTATATGATTGCAGTTATTTCGATGCTCGGTTTATTTAAAAATATCGCTTTATTTAGCTTTATTATCCCGGTTATTGTTCTTGCAGTGCCGATTTTTGATACATTATTTGCGATCATTCGTCGAGCATCTAATAAACAACAAATTATGAAACCAGATAATAAACATATTCATTACCAGTTACTACGTGTTGGATTTACACATCGTCAATCTGTTCTAATCATGTATGCTTTTAGTTTGTTGTTTGGAATTCTAGCTATTCTTTTTTCAGAAGCATCACTTGTTGTTTCGTTACTTGTTACGTTAGTTGTGTTAATTCTCATACATGTGCTAGCAGAAATTGCGGGCTTAGTTGCTGGAGGGAAACGGCCGGTTGTTGACGGAGTTTTGAAGCTTCTGCGGATAAAAAAAGATACAGCAGTGAATGGGCAGAATAAATAAAGTTTTAGAAAGTTATAAAATTTTATTGTTCATTTAGGTGTGGTAAAATAGGACTAAATAATTGGTAAATGGGGGCGTTGATAATTGGAAGCAGTTTCATATATAATGGAAGAACCAAAAACTTATGAAACAAAGGCAATCGACCAAGACGGATTATGGAAAAAGATAATAAGTGAGTTATTTGAGGATTTTTTACTGTTTTTTGTTCCTGAATTATGGGAGCAAGTAGATTTTTCACAAGCATATGAGTTTTTGCAACAAGAACTTTTCCAAGAAATAATAGATAAGAAAAAAGGCAGAAGGTATGCGGATCAAGTCGTAAAAGTACAGTTGAAAGATGGCGATGAAAGGTGGATTATCGTCCATGTCGAGATCCAAGGTGACGATGAAAAAGACTTTTCTGAGCGTATGTTTCGATATTTCTATCGTCTTTACGATCGCCATAAACAAAAAATTGTAGCCCTAGCAGTAATCACATCTCCAACTCAGACCAAACAACCACAACATTTTCATTATAGTTATTTCGGCACAACGCTCCATTATAAATACACTAACCGCAAAATTTTTGATTATGATGAAAGAGAACTGGAACAATCGAATAAACTGTTTAGTAAAATAGTGCTCGCAACACAATATATGCATAAAACGAAAAGCAATGTTGACAAACGATATGCATTTAAGAGGAAGCTAATGCGAGAAATCATTCGAAATAAAGCATATTCACGTGAGTCCGTCCAAGCAATGTTTCATTTCATTGACTATTTGTTAACGTTGCCACCAGAGTTGTCAAAGGAATTAGCGAATTCAATTCGCCCGATTATTTATGAGGAGGAAAATCATATGTTACAAGCGAATAGGGAAGATCCATCACCAACACTTGTTGAGATTTTCAAATTGGAACGTGAAGAAGGGGAACAAAAAGGAAGAGCAGAAGGACGAGCGGAAGGAAGAGCAGAAGGTCGAGAGGAAGGAAAGAAAGATGCGCAACGGAACTTTGCGAAAAAATTACTTATGACCAACAACATGTCAGTCAAAGAAATTGCAGAACTAACAGAATTGACTATAGACGAAGTTGAAAAAATTAAAAATGATTCTAATATAATCAAAAATCCGTGAAGCACTTAAACATGCTCACGGATTCGCTCTTCTTGTTCAGTTGGTGTTTCCTCATATAATGCGCTAATTAAGTTTTTAGTAGAATTGCCAGTAGAATATTTATTCCAGGTTTTAGCGAAGTAATGCACTTCTTCTAAATTAAATTCCATTTTTTCAATCAATTCAATTACTTCTTTAGTTGTTTCAACAACTGGACCAGGCACTTCCTCTTTATAATTAGACCATATTCCACGCTGTTTCGAATATTCTTCCAAATCATACGCATAAAAAATCATTGGCTTCTTGAGTAATGAAAATTCAAATGGTATAGAAGAATAATCAGTGATTAAAATATCTGTACCGAGTAATAATTCGTTTATACTAGAATAATTGGAAACATTATATATAAATCCAGGATACTTATTTTCAAATTCACCGTTTACTGCAGGATGCAGACGTAAAAATAAAACATAATCATATTTAAACTGTTCATACATCTTATCTAGATCAATCGCCAATTTTGCACCATCAAGCTCATCATCCCGATAAGTTGGCGCATATAAAATCACTTTTTTGTTTTTTAAAACAGGAAAATCAGTCAGAAGCTTATTTTCCGCTCTCTTCTTCCTAATATCATCAAAAAAGAAATCCGTTCTCGGTATCCCTGTACGCATAAAGCGTTCCTCTGGTAACCCAAAACTATCCTGGAATATGGTAACCATTTTATCTGAACCAGCAACAACGTGATCAAATTTTTCGTAAACTTGTTTGAACCGCATTAAAGCTTTTTCCGTACGATTTCCATTTGTTAAATCTTCTAATCCAAATTGTTTAATCGCACCTGCAGCATGCCATAATTGAATACATTTTACTTTAGGTTTAAAATTTGTTACAGCTAAAAAGCCATAATAGTTATCTATAATAATATGACTTGATGTTGCAAGATGGTAGATTGATTTTAAAAAGTGTACTAGATTCATTGATTCAAAATATAATACTTCCCGATTTTGTTTATCAAATTTCACCTTGCAATTATTAGCCTTTAAAATGACAACTTGCTGATTTGAAACTTGTTTTTCCAATTCGTCAACTACTGCTTCAATATTTCCGCCAAAGGATACAACAAATGTTGTTTTTTCTTGTAAAGAAAAGCGATTAAAAACAGTAAAAAAGAATCGAAAGACAGCAAGATAGATGCTGATTGCAATTTCTCTACGCATGATTGATCTTGTTCAATTCTTTTTTAATTTGTGTTGTTGAAATACCCACCGTACGAGGAAGGTAAACAACTTCACAGTAACTTTTTAGAAAATCAAACTTTCCTTCCCAGTCATCTCCCATCACAAACACATCGATATTATGTTTTTTTATATCATCGATCTTTTGTTCCCATGTATGCTCAGGAATGACTTCATCCACATAGCGAATTGCTTCTAAAATCGCTTTTCGTTGTTCAAATGAGTAATATGCTTTTTTGCCTTTTCCAGCGTTAAATTCATCAGAAGAAATGGCTACAACCAAATAATCTCCAAGTTCTTTTGCACGTCTCAATATATTTATATGTCCAGTATGGAGTAAATCAAACGTTCCATACGTGATTACTTTTTTCATTAGGAATTCCTCCATATAAAAGAATACTCAATCAATGTTCTATTATACTATAAATCTTATGATAAAGCGAAGAAAAATATAGTAAAGTCTTGATACGAAAACCATATTTCTTCTTTTTTTTAGATTCTTTTTAGAACAGGCAGGACTCAGGACAAAACTAGAAGTTTTCTTATTTTCTGAAGACGAAGAGATTTTCTTGTATGAGAATGAAACGGATGAAACAATTATAGCAACAATACCAAACAATACCATCACATCTCTTATAAACAAAGAAAATGAACATTATTCTTTTATAAGGTATATAGATTCCACGGAAGAAACATTGGAAGAGGATGTAAAAAACATCCTAAGAAGTTAATGACGAAACCGTAGTAGAAGGGGTTATTAAAGCAGAGGATGAAGATAATGAACAGGGACAAGGATAAGAGACAGAAAATGTTAATGAAGATTTTGTTAATGATATTGACAAAGAACAGTTAAAAGAAAAAAAATAGTTGTTCCTGAGGAAGATATCGAACCTGCTGTAGAAGATGGGACATTAAAAAATTCAGACAAAAAAGATAATGCTCAAGCAAAAGAAAAACAAATAATCCAATCAATAAATGTTTCAAATCAAAAATTTACCGAGGGATTGCTCTGAAATCAACAACCAATATCTGTACGAAGGCTTCAACAAACAAAAACGAAAGTATTGACCAATTGCCCTATTGGTTTTGTTTTAGAGTATAAAACTTACAATAACTATTGGGTATGAAGTGATATTAAATATCAACGGAAAAAACACAAACAGGATATACATAAAAACATGTTGAAAATGCTGTTAAAAGTCAGAAAACATTATGAGGAATAGCATCCATTTCTCCAATAAATGTTAGGAGTAGAGCCTCTACTAAAGCTAGCATTCTAACATCGTTTCCAATTGGTTCAGTACTAAACTATCAAACCTTCTCAACACACTGGTATGAAATTTCAACTACAGTAAACGGTAAAAAAGTAACCGGGTATATTCAAAGAAACATGTAGAGAATGTTGAAAGTAACCAAAAGAGGAGTTACTAAAAAATTACCCACGAATGTAAGAGAAAGGGCATCAATGAAGTCTAGCGTAAAAAAATTTAAACTTATGTTCATTTTCAGATGCGTGTTCGTTTTGGTTGTCCTCTTCATTGGTAATATCACTATCTAGCTTAACTTCTAGATATTTATTTTCTATGTAACCTTGCCAGATATATGGTTTCTCCAAACTTACTTCATTCGATTCAGAGAGTGCATCATTAATTTCTATTTCTTGAATAAATTCAATGAAAGAGTATGATTCTAATTCTTCAATAACTTCTACTTGATCATTATTTTCTAAATAGAATAGTATATTGCTAGATTCAATGTTTACTTCATCTGAAATATTTTCTTCCTCTTTGGCATCAACCACAAATTGTTCTGCATCTTTGTATAAGTGCGTGTTCAAAAAGGAGCATAAAAAGGATCAAGAAGTTCGAGGCGGCGCAGCTCCCGTCAGCGGAATGTATGCATTTAGATACATGAGTAGCGGAGAAACAAGCATTCGTGCGAAATTCGCAGTGTGATTTTTACCGGAATTTTTGAACATCCTCTATAACGGGATTTCTTCATTTTCATCTGCAACAATTTTTCCAGTCCTGATAGAACCTCTATTCGAAGCTGTAATGTCTTCATTTGTACTACCCGCTAATGATTCTAAAGGGAATAAAAGCCCATGACTAATGAACACAAATAAGCAAAAATTATACTTAACTTTCCAATCACTCCTTTTAAAATGGCAAATTATACCTATTAACACTTCGACAAATAATATTATATCAAATTAATGGACCTAAAAAGACTGAAAGTATAGAATTGCAACTCAAAATGTAATAATATGAACTAGGCAAAAGTTTGGTTCGGTGAAAAGATGATAAAGTGAAAGGCGAAAAAATCTTTATTAGAAAATAATCTTACAACATACCTATTGTCACATCTTTTTTGTGTTTTAAAAAACTTACATGTATAATTTATGAAGTGACGGAGGATGCAACGAAGGGGTGGAAAGATTTTTCAAATGAAATCTGCAATTACTGTAATAATAGAACAAATTAAAAACTTTTATTTAATTAGAAGGTTATCAATATATGAGATAAAGAGTAATAATCGTAATAACTATTTAGGGACTACTTGGGAAGTAATTAATCCAGGTATACAGCTATTGATATATTGGTTTGTATTTGGAACTATACGAAGCCGAGAACCTATTGAAATGGGGAACGTAGATATTCCTTTTTTCGCCTGGCTTCTAGCTGGATTCTTTTTGTGGACATTCAGTTATCAAGCATTGATCCAGGGATCTAAGTCTATTTATACAAGGCTGCGTATGCTCTCTAAAATGAATTTTCCAATGAGCGTTATTCCAAATATTGTTATATTTTCTAACTTTTATATCCATTTAGCACTATTAGGTATTTCAATTGTTATTTTTCAAATTATGGGCTATTACGTATCGATTTATTATTTTCAATTAATATATTTTATGTTTGCAGCATTTTGCTTATTGTTTGCTATTTCACTAATCACATCAACGCTGTCGACGATAGTTAGAGACTTTCATATGTTGTTGAACTCTATATTAAGAATGTTACTGTATATATCTGGAGTCTTATGGCCAATTACGTTATTGGCGGATTTTCCACTAATAATGAATATTATGAAGTTAAATCCTTTGTTTTACTTAATCGAAGGATATAGAGCTGCGTTTTTTGGAACAGAGTGGTACTTTATTTCCCACTGGCAATACTCACTATACTTTTGGATGCTAGTCATTATTTTGTTTTTGTTTGGTTCGATGTTACATGTCAAATTCAGAAGACATTTCATTGATTATTTATAAAGGCTTGTGATGAAATTGGATAAGGCAATAATAGTTAAAAACCTTATGAAAAAATATAAATTGTATAATAATACGAAAGAGCGCTTTTTTGATATGATCACACCTAAAAATTATGGTGAAGATTTTTACGCACTCTCAAATGTTAACTTTGAAGCAAACCATGGTGAAGTAATAGGTTTTGTAGGGATAAATGGTTCAGGAAAGTCAACTCTATCAAACATTATCTCAGGAATTGTCCCTGAGACATCAGGAACTGTAAAGGTTAATGGCCAAGTTTCATTAATTGCTGTTGCTGCAGGTCTTAACAATGATTTAACCGGGAGAGATAATATTGAATTAAAATTGTTAATGTTAGGATTTAGTAAAGAGGAAATTATAGCATTAGAAAATGATATTATTGAATTTTCAGAGTTAGAAAAGTTTATTGACCAGCCTGTAAAATCATACTCAAGTGGAATGAAGTCACGGTTGGGTTTTGCTATTTCAGTAAATATCGACCCTGATATTTTAGTGATAGATGAAGCACTATCTGTAGGGGATAAGGCTTTTGCTGAAAAATGCTTAGAAAAGATGAAAGAATTCAAGGATTCTGGAAAGACAATGATTTTTGTTAGTCACTCTATCAGTCAAATGAAAAAGTTCTGTGACAAAATCCTTTGGCTAGAGTTTGGAACCGTGAAGGAGTATGGCGATGTAGAAGTTATCATGCCAATGTACGAGGAATTCTTGAATATGTGGAAAAAACTCCCTAAGAAGAAGCGTAAAGAATATAGGGAGCAAGCAATACATCAAAGCTTAGATTACGATGCATTCGTACAAAATATCGAACCTAAAAAAACGGAATACAAAGAGCGCTTGATCAGTAGGATAGGAAGAATCCGTGAAGGAGAGTCAATGATTTATGAAACGCCAAAAGATCTATCCGGGTATAAATCATCTAAAGGCATACAAGGTAATTCTTACTTTATAAAAAAGCAAGCTATGTTTCATGGTGAACGTTTTTATTTATTAAGTAATGAGCCAAGCTATGTTAGAGGAATTATCGGTTGGATGAGAGCGACAGATGTAGTGTCACATGAATTAGTATTTATTGATCAAGATTTGAAATTGTTTAAATTAGTTGGTAAAGGGAAGGCTTACGATCGTCCGTGGGGTTCGAAAAAGAATGTAATCTATAACGATTTAGGTCCATTTAAAAATAGAGAGTTCCATGTGGAAAGAACTGACAAAGTCAGAAATGGTTATTGGTATTATGGGTCCCTAGATAATAAAAAAGTCTGGATTTATCATAAGCGCTTAATAGAAGTACAAAACGAAACTTGACAGCCAGTCAATTTTCGTTTTGTTTTTACCAAATAAGTAAAATTATTAATTAATGCTTTTGCTGTATAATAGTTGCTGTTATTGCATTTTATATTTAACATTAGTATAATCTATAAGGGTATATCTACAAAAGAAGACTATTATTCTATTAATGATGAGGTGTTTATAGTGATTTATGCTGGAATTTTGGCGGGCGGGCAAGGTACTCGAATGGGAAATGTTCCAATGCCAAAACAATTCTTATTATTGAATGACAAACCTATTCTAGTACATACTGTGGAAAAGTTTGTATTAAACCCTCGTTTCGATAAGGTTATTATAGCTTCACCAAAAGAGTGGTTAAACTATACGCAAGATATTTTAAAAAAGTTTCAAATAGATCTCCCCAAAGTGGTAGTCGTTGAGGGCGGTAGTGAAAGAAACGACACTATTATGAATATTATTGATTATATTGAAAACGAAAACGGTTTAGAAGATAATGATATTTTAGTAACACATGATGCAGTAAGACCGTTTTTAACTCATCGTATTATAGAAGAGAATATTGACATGGGACTAGAATATGGAGCGGTAGATACCGTTATAGAAGCAATCGATACAATTGTTGAATCAAGTGACCAAAAATTTATTAGTGATATACCTAGACGAGATATTATGTTTCAAGGTCAAACACCACAAACTTTTTCTATCAAAACGTTGAAAGAACTATACAATGAGCTTTTAGATGATGAAAAAGAAATTTTAACTGATGCTTGTAAAATTTTCACAATTAAAGGTAGAAAGGTAAAGTTAGTAAAAGGGGAACTATTTAATATTAAAATTACTACCCCTTATGATTTGAATGTAGCAAACTCAATAATAAAAGGAAGTTTAGATAAATGATTAACCAAGTGTATCGTTTAGTTTCTCCTAGACAATTTGAGGTAACGTATAAAGATAAGACAATTACAGCCAATCAAGTTGTTGTACGACCTACACATCTTTCAATTTGTGCTGCAGATCAAAGGTACTACACAGGAACACGTGGCGAAAAAGCTATGCGTGAAAAGCTACCAATGGCATTAATTCATGAGGGTGTTGGAGAAGTTGTATTTGATCCTACGAAAACGTTTACTGTGGGAACAAAAGTTGTAATGGTACCTAATTTACCTACAGAATCGAACCAATATATCGCTGAAAATTATTTAAGAACAAGCAGATTCAGATCTAGTGGCTATGATGGATTTATGCAAGATTATATATTTTCAGATGTAGATCGTTTAATCGAACTGCCTCAAAACATGGATTTAAATGTTGCAGCATTTACAGAACTTGTTACAATTACGACTCATGCCCTAAGACGCTTTGAGCAAAAAGCACACGCTCATAGGGAAGTATTTGGCGTTTGGGGAGATGGAAATCTAGGATATATTACTTGTCTGTTTTTAAAAAAGTTATATCCTGAAAGTAAGGTAATTATTTTTGGAAAAACTGATTATAAAATGAATCATTTTTCATTTGTTGATGAGGCGATAAAAATAGATGCGATACCAGAAGACCTTAAAATAGATCATGCTATTGAATGTGCCGGTGGGAAAGGTAGCCAATATGCGGTAGCTCAAATTATTGATCATATCAATCCAGAAGGTGTTATTTGTTTGCTTGGTGTTAGTGAGTATCCAATTGAAGTAAATACAAGAATGGTATTAGAAAAAGGCCTCACTTTAATTGGTAGTAGTAGAAGTGGTGCGGTCGACTTCCAGAAAACAGTAGATATTTATAAAGAGCATTCGGATATTATTCATTATTTAGGGACTTTAGTTGGGGAAGTTCATACTGTACGAAGAATAGAGGATATTACAGGGGCTTTTGAAAGTGATTTATCAAGTTCTTGGGGGAAAACTGTTATGAAATGGATGATTTGAGTGACCACTAAAAAAATTGTTATTATATTTTATAAAGTGCTCATTAAAACATACTATAACCTAATGACGCGAATTAAAAAACATAATAACAAGAAAGCCGTATTTGTTTTATCGCGAGGCAAAGAACTTGAAGGTAACTTGCAATTTATTTATCAAGAATTAATTAAACAATTGGACGGAGTTAAGATTCATTTTGTTTACGCCGAAAACAGGATGAATCTTAAGTTGTTCAGTGAAGTTGCTGTGATAAGTAACGCACAATACCTAATTTTAGATGATTATTATCTACCTGTATATTTAATTAAACCAAATAAACGGCTAAAAATTATTCAATTATGGCATGCTGCAGGAGCGTTTAAAAAAGTTGGTTATAGTACAATCGGCACCCGGTTTGGGCCAAGAAACACTTATTTAAAATTAATACCCATACATTCAAATTATACCCATGTATATGTTTCATCAAAAAATGCTGTACCTTTTTATGCAGAAGCATTTAATATGTTAGAATCCAAGATTTATCCGTTGGGTATTCCTAGAATTGATCTTTTTAAGAATAAAAATCAAATAACGCAGGTTATAAGTAAGTTGAGCATGGAATATCCCATTATTAAAGGTAGAAAATATGTTAATATATTAGTCGCACCAACTTATCGGGCTAAAGGAACTCAAAAGGAATCTGATATCGATATTGTTGGCATACTTTGTAATATTATGAAGAATATAAGAGACGATATACATGTTTTTTTTAAGGCACATCCATATATGCCTAAAAGAGAAATAGTCAAGTTAGAAAGTATAGCTAATGTAACTGTGATTAGTAAATACTCTATTAATGAATGGATGTTAATAGCGGATGCATTTATTACTGATTACTCTTCTTCTATCTTTGACTATTCTTTATTAGAAAGACCATTTGCTCATTTTGTACCAGATATTGATGAATATAGAATGAACCGAGGTTTTTATCAAGATATAGAAACAATCTCAGATGGGACGGTAATAACAGATCAAGAAAGTTTGGTAAACTGGATAAACTCTAGAAGGAAAGACGAACATCTTGATACATCACGTATGGTTCATTTTAACTTTGATAACACAAAAGATGTATCTAAAAAAATAGTAACTCATTTTATTTATAGCTAGAAAGAGGTTGAACTCATGTTAAGTTCCCCAATTGATAACGAAGAAGCAATAATCCGAACAGACTCTCCAGTTATATATGATCTTACTCATTTTTCTATTGTTGGTTCAACTTTAGAAATAGCAGGTTATGTTTCAATTGAAGGATTATATTCATATTCAGAAGACAAAATTAGAAAAACGTTAATGCTTGTTCCTGAAGTTGATATCAAACATTTTCGAAAAGAGCATATAGATAATGAAGAATTTCAAGAGTTATCTGATAAGGAAATTATCAATATGCATATTGTTGAGATACCTCTGGATAATTGTAAACTTAAAGAAGTCACCAATCATATAAAATCTAAAATTAAAGATAAAGATTCATTGGGTGGATTTAGGGTTTCTCTCGATTTAGCTACACTTACAAAGGGTAAGCCATTAGAAAAAGGTCATTATAGTGTTTATATAAAGTTAGAACAATTGTTAAATGAAAATGACGATGTTAAATATGTAAAGACAGTGCCATTATCAACAGTAAAAGACTTTTTAACAAACGGAATGGTAACGACTCATTTACACTATTTTTCATCGACTAGTATAATGAAATACAATTTAATAGCGTCTTTTGATGCTAGGCATAAAACATTAAGACTTGAAAATACCTTACTTCAATCATATAACCCTCAAGAGCTATCTGAAGATAATAGGGTAAGACCTGAAAATAAATATGTACAATCTATAAAGAGAAGGTTCTTTAAACTGTTTTATATTTTATTTAGTATCCTACCGATTAATAAGAAAAAAATCTCATTCGCTTCCGATAGTCGTACGGAGTTAAACGGTAACCTATACTTTGTTTATGAAGAACTTTATAATAGAAATTTAAATTTAGATATAAAATTTATTTTTAATGAGCGGATAGACAATAGGAAATCATTCTATAGACTAATTAAAATGGCGTATCACTTTGCTACTTCAAAAATAATATTATTGGATGACTTTTACCCTTTAATTTATCCCTTAACTATTAGAAGAAACTCCGATTTAATTCAGGTTTGGCATGCTGCGGGTGCTTTTAAAACCTTTGGATTTAGCCGAATTGGCAGGCCGGGTGGTCCATCACCCAAATCTAAAAACCATCGAAATTACACAAAAGTGACAGTAAGTAGCGAGGGTGTACGTGACCATTATGCGGAAGGTTTTGGTATAACTGTTGATAAAGTTTTTCCTACAGGCGTACCGCGTTCTGATATATTTTTTGATGAAGAGTATAAAGAATATGTTAGAAAAACATTATATAATAAATACCCTTTTTTAAAAGAGAAAAAAGTTATACTATTTGCACCTACTTTTAGGGGAAATGGACAAGCTTCTGCCCATTTTCCATTTCACGTTCTCGATTTTAAAAAACTTTATGAAGATTTAAGTGATGAGTACGTCTTTTTATTTAAAATTCATCCATTTGTTAATAATAAACTATTAATCCCTTATGAGTATGCAGACTTTTTCTATGATTTCAGCGATTTTAGGGAAATTAACGACTTATTATTAGTGACTGACGTTTTAATAACTGATTACTCATCTGTATGTTTTGAATATGCTCTTTTGGAAAAACCTATGTTATTTTTTGCGTTTGATGTGGAAGAATATGTGAGAACTCGTGATTTTTATTACGATTATTTTAGTTTTATACCAGGACCACTCGTGAAGTCTACAGAAGAAATAGTGGAAACAATTCTGGATGAGAAGTTTGAGTTGGATAAAATCAAACCATTTGTACGTTATTTCTTTAATGGAACATTAGGAAGGGCTTCTAAAAATGTAGTAGATGAAGTAATTATTCCAAGCTTAGAATCAGAATATGAAAAAGAAGAAAAACCGGATATAATATTGGAACCTCCTAAATCAAGAATTGAGCTTTTTGAAAGATCATTTTATGAAGAAGAAGATGAATAAGTTTTATCTATTTAAATTGCTTTATATAAAATAAGGAGAGTTTTAATTTGAAAAATATATTAATTAGGTCTGGAATTTCCCCATTGGATACTTTTGATGCTGCATATATGATAGATAAAAACTCTATTGGAGGGAATGTAGGTAATTTAATATATGCCTATAGCGTTTATCGAACATTAATGAAAGAAGATACTAAAATAGATCCTGACTATTACAGTACGGATCCAAACAGAGCTGATGAAATAAATGAAAAGTATGACGCATATGTAATACCTTTAGCTGATGCTTTTCGTCCAGACTTTATCCCATTATTACGTAGATATACTAAACTAATTAAGAAGCTTAAAATTCCTGTATTTGTTATTGGAGTAGGGCTTCGAGCGCCATTTGAACCAAAGTTAAATGAAGGTTTTCCGTTTGATAAAGATGTAAAAGCTTTTGTTAGTGCCGTTTTGGAAAAGTCTAATATGATCGGCCTCCGTGGCGAAATCACATCTCAATATCTGACTCGTCTTGGTTTTCGTGAGGGTGTGGACCATACAGTTATAGGTTGCCCATCAATGTATACTTTTGGACCGGACTTAAAAATAAGAGAGACAAATATAACGAAAGATTCAATGATCTGTGTCAATTCATCCATGAGATCGCCTGAAAACATATTAAAATTTATTTCAAGAGGCATGGAGGAATATCAAAACTATTATTTTATCCCACAGTGGCTAAAAGAAATGACATTAGTTTATACTGGCTCTCCATCTATTCCTGGAAATGCAGAAAACTATCCAGCTAAGATGTCACATCCAGCCTATATGAACAATCGGGTTCGCTTCTTCTTAAATGCACCAACATGGATAGACTTTATGAAGCAAGCAGATTTAAGTTTTGGCGCTAGATTACATGGTAATGTAACAGCTACAATTGCTGGAACTCCAAGTATCATTATTCCAAAAGATGCAAGAATGAGGGAGTTAGCTGAATATCATAATTTAACTCGAGTATGGTGGAATGAAATTACAGATGAAACTAAACTTGAAGACTTAATCGAATCCGCTGACTTTAAGGCTCCCGAAAAAGTACAGGCTAAAAACTTTGAGAATTTTATAAGATTTTTGGATAAAAATAAAATTCCTCATATTTATCAGGATGGTATGAATCCAACGAAAATTACATTAGAAGAAAGATTGTCTGAAGTTGAACTCAAACCACCTATCACGCCGGTTAGTGGTATTTCAATGGAAGAAATGGTAGCTAGATGGGAAAAATATTACCCACTAGCAGCTGAGAAGGAA
Source organism: Pseudogracilibacillus sp. SO30301A (assembly GCF_037072025.1). NCBI lineage: Bacteria > Bacillati > Bacillota > Bacilli > Caryophanales > Bacillaceae > Pseudogracilibacillus > Pseudogracilibacillus sp. SO30301A. Next base: position 85,885 of record NZ_JAXHDD010000008.1, read on the forward strand.
GCGAGAAGAAAGAAAAGACAAGCCAAAAAACACAAAAGAGAAATAGCCCAAAAGAATAAAAGGATAAAGTATCTTGAAGGTACAATGAATAGAAAGTCTGTACGTTTAGCTTTAAAAACTGCAAATATGTTTAGAACTAAATAAGATAATATTTACCCTGTCGATTTAAATAATCGTCAGGGTATTTTATAAAGTGATTTAGTAGTTATTAATATTTACTTCTAAAAATAGTTGCTCACAATAATAGAGGATGTTCAAAAAGTCCGGTAAAAATGACACTGCGAATTTCTTCTTGGTTGGCTTGTTTCTTTGCTCCTTGAAAAAGGAAAGCACTTTTTCTGCGTGCTGAAGCGTTTCCTTGGAAAAGAAGATCACTTTTCTTGCGTGCCAGATCTTTGCTCATGTATCTAAATGCATACATTCCGCTGCTCGAAACTGCGCCGTTCGAACTTCTTGATCCTTTTTATCCTCCTTTTTATACGAAAATTGACTTCTGCTCTAATTTTGGCGCAAAAAAGCACCCCTCCAAAAAAAGTAATTTTACTTTTCTTGGAAATTAATCTTATTAAAACAAATGCTTTTATACTGTCCCTTTCGTATTTGTTAGGACTTGTTTCCGTTCTCTAGACTACTTGTGTCTATCGTAAGTAAAGTTAACATATCATACCTGTTTCGACTAAGGTGCTCACCATGCATCCTCCTAAAACGTGGAGAGGTTGTATGTAACCGTACTTCGCGATAGAGGTGATCTTTAAAAACCTGTATGATCACAGTCTCTGTAATATCATGATTAACAGGTAGCTCAAAATTAAACCGCATGCCCTCATTTTTATACATTGCGGTGTCTGTAAAGATATAGGAGTTTTGAACACGCACGAATAGTAACTATTTAAGCTTTAATTTATTTATAGCTTTTAGCGTTAATTTTACTGGAGTTCGGTTTAATGCATTTTCAAGTTGTTTGATTTTTGTTTCTTTTTTAATCAAGGTATTTCTTAATTTTTTTTCTTGATTTATAAACTTTTTTTCAATAATAATACGTTTAGCTTCTTCTTCCTTCCTAATTTTTTTCTCCATTTTGTGTTTTTCTTCATTTATATTTCTTAGTTGTTTTTTCAGCAGTTTATTTTCTTCCTCGTACATTGAACTAGTTACATTCCAACGTTCGATGATATCCTCTTTCTTACAGCCGGCTATAGGTTGTAGGGGCATTTTTAATGTAATTTCCGTAATGTTTTTATCCAATGGTGCTGGATCAGGGTTCAAGTTTTCTTCATATATATGTGGAATATTATTTTTATTTAAAAAATCTATAAAATGATCAAAATTTTTAGCCTGCACTTTTTCCGGTGCGTGAAAATCTGCAGTTTCTATTAAATCTTCAATGTTAGTTTCTTCCGTAATGCTGTTCCACCATACTCGGGTTAAATTATGATATTCAGCTAACTCCCTCATTCGTGCGTCTTTTGGAATAACGATGCTAGGAGTTCCAGCAATTGTAGCCGTTACATTACCATGTAATCTAGCGCCAAAACTGAAATCAGCTTGCTTCATAAAGTCTATCCATGTGGGAGCATTTAAGAAAAAACGAACCCGATTGTTCATATACGCTGGATGTGAATTACTAGTCGGATAATTTACAAACTCATTAGAAACTAAAGGTGAACCAGAGTAAACAAGCTTCATTTCTTTGAGCCATTGTGGAATAAAATAGTAATTTGGGAATCTAACCATACTCCTTGATATAAAATCTAGTACATTTTTTGGAGAAAGCATTGAGGAGTTTACACATACGATTGAATCATTTGTTAAGGTTGTATCTCTTATTTTTAACTCTCGACCGAAAGTATACATTGACGGGCTCCCTATAACGGTGTGATCCACACCCTCGCGAAAACCAAGACGAGTCAGATATTCAGATGTTATTTCACCCCAAAGACCGATCATATTAGACTTTTCCAAAATGGCACTGACAAAAGCTTTTACATCTTTATCAAACGGAAAACCTTCATTTAACTTTGGTTCAAATGGCGCTCGAAGTCCTACTCCAATAACAAATACAGGAATTTTAAGCTTCTTAATTAATTTAGTATATCTACGTAATAATGGGATAAAGTCTGGACGAAAAGCATCAGCTAAAGGTATTACATATGCGTCATACTTTTCATTTATTTCATCAGCTCTGTTTGGATCCGTACTGTAATAGTCAGGATCTATTTTAGTATCTTCTTTCATTAATGTTCGATAAACGCTATAGGCATATATTAAATTACCTACATTCCCTCCAATAGAGTTTTTATCTATCATATATGCAGCATCAAAAGTATCCAATGGGGAAATTCCAGACCTAATTAATATATTTTTCATTATGGCATCTCCTTGTAATTATGTAATAAAAGAAAAGATGTACTTCTAAAAGACATGAATAATTCGAATTAATATAATTTTATTATAAGCCAAATATAGTAAATTACTATCTATTAAATGATTTATGTCTAAAGTAGTGCGACATATTAATTTATGCCAAATTACGAAGGTGATTGAACATTAATTCCTAGGTAATATGGTAAAATTTTATTAAACTAGATGTTCGGAGTATTTACATCCTGTATATTGGATAGTTCTTTTCTCTCCGCAAATGAAGGGACAATAAATTTCCAATTTATTCAATTATAAATGGTCATTCCAGTTTAGACGGTATCGCGATTTATCTTTAGAAAAGCAATAGTTTATTTCTGTGGATAATTCGAGTATAATTAGAGAGTATTTAAAGTGTAGAAAGATCCAATAAATATTAAATTGCGGAATAATTCAAGACTAAAGGTGCTACTGGATAAAGGTAAGTGCCACATGTTTAACGTTAAGCAGAACATTTTAAAAATAAGGATATTTTCTAATAAGAAGTTGGCAAATATACAGGTGAGTCAGATGAAGTTTATTAAACATATTTTATTGCTTATTTATAAAACGCTTTTTACCGCCATGGGTATATTAATAAAAAAACATAATAAAGTTATTATATTTGAAAGTTTCTTGGGGAAACAATTTAGTGATAATCCCCGTGCTATTTACGAATATCTACTAGATAATTATCCAGATTACAGAATGTATTGGAGTATTGAACGGAAGTCTGTTTATAAATTTAAAGAACATAATATAAAGATTGTTAAAAGATTCTCATTTAAATGGATGTATTTAATGAACCGAGCAAAATTTTGGGTAACAAACAGTCGCTTGCCGTTATGGATACCTAAGCCAAAAGACACAGTATATATACAAACATGGCATGGAACCCCGTTAAAAAAGCTTGCAGTAGATATTGATGAAATTCGTATGCCAGGGACTAGTACCGAAAATTATAAAGGGAATTTTGTCACGGAAGCAAAAAAATGGGATTATTTAATTTCACCCAATGAATATTCAACGGTAATATTTAAGAGAGCATTTAAGTTTGAAAAGGAAATCGTAGAGTCAGGGTACCCGAGAAATGACTATTTAGTAAATGAAAATAATAAAAATGAAATAGAGAGAATTAAATTTGAAACAAACATCCCTTTAGATAAAAAGGTAATTCTATATGCACCGACATGGCGGGATAATCAGTTTTATGACCGTGGTCGTTATAAGTTTGATATTCAAATGGATTTAAATTTATTAAAAGAGAAATTATCTGACGAATATATCATTGTATTAAGATTACACTATTTAATTTCTGAGAACCTTAATTTAACTGATTATGAAGGGTTTGTTTATGATTTATCATGTCATGAAGATATTCGGGAGCTTTATTTAATTGCGGATTTATTGATAACAGATTATTCTTCGGTTTTTTTTGATTATGCTATTTTAAAAAGACCAATGATTTTTTATGTCTATGATATTGAGGAATATCGTGACAATCTACGGGGATTTTACTTTAATATTGAACAACATGCTCCTGGCCCCCTTGTTAAAAATACGGAAGATTTAATTAGAGAGATTAAGAAATTAAATCAAGGTTATATTTTCGATGAAAAAATCAATGCTTTCAATAAAGATTTTAGCTATTTAGAAGATGGACAAGCGACTGAGCGAGTTATAAATAAAGTGTTTAATAGCTAAAGGGATAAATTATTTGGGTCAAAGCTGCATATGAAATTTAGAAGACATTTCATTGATTATTTATAAGGGCAAGTGATGAAAATGGAAAAAGCAATTATTGTTAATAGAATAACGAAAAAATATAAATTATATAAAAATACAAAACAACGGTTATTAGATCTAGTTTCTCCTAATAATTATGGTGAAGATTTTTATGCCTTAACAAGTGTAAATTTTGAAGCGAATCATGGAGAAGTAGTCGGATTCATAGGAATCAACGGATCTGGTAAATCCACCTTATCAAATATTATTGCAGGAATTGTTCCAGAGACATCAGGCTCGGTTAAAGTTAATGGTCAAGTATCTTTAATTGCGGTTGCTGCTGGACTAAAGAATGATTTATCGGGTAGAGATAATATCGAACTAAAGCTGTTAATGTTAGGTTTTAATAAAGATGAAATAAAGGTTTTAGAGCCTAATATAATTGAGTTTTCCGAATTAGAGAAATTTATAGATCAACCTGTTAAATCATATTCAAGTGGAATGAGATCTCGACTTGGTTTTGCTATATCGGTAAATGTTAATCCAGATATATTAATTATCGATGAAGCATTGTCTGTTGGGGATAAAGCCTTTGCAGAAAAAAGTTTAAATAAAATGAAAGAGTTTAAAAGAGACGGAAAAACAATGATTTTCGTTAGTCATTCTATTAGTCAAATGAAAAAGTTTTGTGAAAAAATACTTTGGTTGGAATTTGGCATGGTTAAGGAATATGGTACAGTGGAGAAAGTTATTCCCAAATATGAAAATTTCTTAAAAAAATGGCAAGTAATGAAGAAAAAAGAGCGAGAAGCATATAGAAAGGCAGCAATAGAAAATCAACACAAAATGTTAAATGGTGTAGAAATAAACCATAAGTTAGAAATAGATGATTTTCATCGAAGGAAAATAAAAAATGACTATTTTGAAAGACCAATCAGTGTATTGGGCCATATTCGAGCTGGTGAATCCTATATATATTCATCAGTTCAAGATATAACAAATGGAGAATCATCAAATAAATATAAAAATAAAGTGTACCATGTAAAAAAGCAGGCCACGTATAATGAGCAATTGTTTTATTTGTTAAGTAATAAGCCTAGCTCATTACATGGTATTATTGGATGGATGAAAGCAACGGATTTGTCAGTTCATCGACACGTAGAAGTAGATCATGATCCTAAGTTGTTTATAGTAAAAGGAACCGGTAAAGCATTTAATATGCCGTGGGGTGGGAAAAAAAATTGTCTTATTGAAAAATTAAGCTTATTTAAAGGAGAAGAATTCAAGGTGAATCAGACAGATTTAGTAGGTAGAAATGTATGGTATAAAGGAAAATTAGCACGATATCAAGTGTGGATTCATGAAAACCATTTGGAGAAAATAACCCATTGATAATAAACATTTTGCATAGTTGATTGCCTTGAAAATTCGTTTGACTTTTTCGACTGAACAGTAAATCCTGTTGGCTGGTCAACATCATCGAATTTTTTTGATTACTTTCTCGTTCTTGATTATCTTCTAGTTCGGTATCTTGATCAATTGAGTTGTTGGTTGTGGATTCGTTGCCTTTGTCAGTCGACTGTTCACTCTCTGATTCTTAGGAATATCACTTTTTTTGGAGAGATCATTTTCAATATATAAATTTTTATTGTCAAGGTAACCAGTCAATATGTCATCAATTTTATTAAAGAATAATCGTCAAGAGTTTCAATAACAATTACTTCATCATTTTCTTTAAAAAAGCAAGAACGTTACTATATAGATTCATTGTCATCTTCATATAAAGGAACTTCTTCTCCTTCATCTGTCACAATATATCCTTTAGTTTTTTCTAGACTATTCGGTTCAATCTCTGTAGTTTCACTTGCTAAAATACCGATCGGAAATAGTACTGAATGCAGAATAAAGATAAGAGTTACTATGGTGATGCTAACCTTATTTCTAAAAAATATTAATCACTCCTCCTAAACTATTAATTTGGTATATTAATGATATAATCTCAACACCTCCATTTGTTAAAACTACTATTATCATCGGAAAAATAGAAGAAAATGTTAAGGAAAAGAGCTATAAAAGGAGAATATTGATAACCAGTGTCGTTTGTTAAGAAAAGTAATAATGTATATAATAGGTGTAAGAAATAATAAATGACTACAGGAGAATGGAATATGAAGTCACTAAAAAAAATTATATATAAAATGAAAGAATCATTAGTTAAAAAAGTTGTGGTTAATCAATATAGGTTAAGCAATAGTGAAATTATTTTTGATTTAAAATTAATCAATTTTTTCAGGTTAAAGAAAGAAATTAACGTTTATTTTGAAAATAAAAAAGAATTATTAGAAATTCCTTTTATTTATGATAATAAAACACTTTCGATTAAACTTCCTTATGCATTTCTGGAAAATATTAGGGATAGATCCAATATCATTATCTATATAAACAATCAAAGGATGTGGCTTACTCCAGGTCGGCAATATTCGTTTACACATATCATAGCAAACCAAAAGTATTATAAACCTTACATTAATAAAGATATTACAATTGTAAATAGGTTTTCGGAATATATGTTTAGTCAAAAAACTGTTACAGTAGGCGTGAACAATGTAAGTTATGATAAAATCGTTTGCGAAGTGAAGGATGAATCTTTACATATACCTTCTAATCAAGAGGTTGAATGTTTTGGAATAAGGGGAAGCAAAATAGTAGCAATTTCCACTAATTATGATCCAGATAAAAAAGAATTACAACTGGAAGGTTTTGAATTATTTTCTACCGGATTATGGAGATTTTTTATAAATCAAAATAATAACTTACAACCATTAGAACTATATGACCAAAAATTAATTGAGTTTGATACCTATAACCATATTGTTGAAATAATGAGTAGAAATTTAAACTTTTATTTTCGATTTAAACCACGTATTCTAGAATGTGACCAATTAGTATTAAACCGTAAATCAGATGAAACTATTGAATTGATTATAAAAAATGTCGCAAAAGTGGCTCCTCATTTAAATTTTAACTTTATAATTAAAGATACTACTACTGGAGATGAAATGAACTTTCCTATTGAAGTTATAAAGGAGCATTTAGTAGGGACTATTGACACCAATCATTTGTTGCATTCTTTTTTTAAAAAGAGTTTTTTTATTGAGTTAACTGGAGATACGCCTAAAAGATTTCAGTTTAATTTAAACAAAACAAATTTGGTAGAGGATGGTCTTAAAATTTTAAAGAACAATAAAGATGAATTGTTGACTATCAAATTTTATAAGAGAAAGGATAAATCTTTAGGATTATTCATAAGAAGACCAAGAATTAGAAAATATGTTACCGAAATAAAGGACTTTACTCTAAAAGGTTATTTAGGACCTTTAGATGGCTTTGAAAGACCTAAAGCTTATCTTTGTGTGGAAGAGCGAGATTCCGAAATAAGAGAATTACTTCCAATAAAAGGTAAATTTAAGATTGACTTATTGGACTATGACTTACTAGGTTTACAGAATAAAGATAAGTCTATATTAGATTTATTCGTAGTTATTAAAAACAGGGATAATGAAATTATCAGGAAAGAAAAAATAAAATATATATATGCGGATTATAAAAAGGATAATTATTATGATCGTAAAATAATTATGGATGCAAAAAATAACCAACGTTATTTTCTTATTACTACTACACCATTCGACAATTTAAAAATTGAAGCTTTTATAATTCCGCATTTTATTGATATACCAAAAACAGTAGAAACAAAAGAAGAAGACGTGTGGTTGATTGGCGAAAGGTATAATACAGCCCAAGATAACGGAATAGTATTTTTTGAATGGCTTCGCAGTAATACAAATATTCAAGCATATTATGTTATAGAAAGCGATTCGGAAGATTATCAAAAAATTAAAGACAATCCATATGTGTTAAAGTTTGGATCAAAGGAACACTTTGAAATAGCGCTAAAAGCAAGTGTATTACTAGGGACGCATGATCTGGAAAATTTATTGCCATATAAAGCGGCCGAAGGATTTTATTATTATGAAAATACATTAAAAGTGTTTTTACAACATGGTGTATTAGGAAGAAAGAGTGTAGAGTATAACAAAAAATATTATGATCAACCGTTTGATTTGATAATTGTTAGTAGTGTCCCAGAGAAAGATGATATTGTAGTGAATCAATGGGGGTATGAGCCTAATGAGGTAGCAGTTACAGGGTTAGCTAGATTTGATAGACTAATCCAAGCGGAACCACCGAAAAATTTATTACTTATGCCTACTTGGCGGGATTGGATTAATACTCAAGAAAGGTTTCTGGCAAGTAAATATTATGCAAAGTATTCAAGTTTAATTAAAAATCCACGCTTATTAAAAATATTGGAGGAATATGATGTTTATTTAAACTTCTACCCTCATTATCGTGCGCAGAATTTCTTTGAAAAAGATGCTGAAGAAATAGGTGGAAGAGTGAACTTTATTCCTTTTGGTTCTAAGTCTGTTCAACAACTTCTTATTGAACATGCTTTGTTAATAACGGACTATAGTAGTGTCAGCTTCGACTTTATCTTAATGAATAAGCCTGTCATACATTACCATTTTGATGATAAGCGGTTCTTTAAAGATGGTATCTTACGTCCAATAGAAGAAACTTTCATAGGTAAAATTGCTTATCATGAGGAAGAGTTAATAGATTATATTGAGGATAGAATTAAACATCAGTTTGAAAATTACGATGTTGATATATCTGGTGTAATTAAATATCAAGATCATTCGAATTGTGAGAGGATTTATCAGGCAATTATATCTTCTATAAAGGAAAATAATAAGGTATAGCTTGAAGAGAAAAAGAGTAACTTCTTCAAGCATTTTTGTAACTCTATTCTTGGATACGAAGTGAAGTAAATAAGTCTATCTCTTGATGATAGCGAACCAAATAGAGGTTATTAATTTCCGGTTATATATAAAGAATAGTAAGACACTACCTACAATGCTTACGGCTAATGTGATTTTTTTTGCATAGAACGGTATAAATAAGGCGATGAACATAATAGAAAAAAGAATTAAAAAATCCCATTTATTAAAAGTAATGGTGAATAGTTCTTTTGCGACCCATACCCGAATGATCCAAGTTAAGAAGAAGGCAATTAAAGTCGAAATAGCAACGGCATACAGACCCAGATAGTGAATTAAAAATATATTCAATACTACATTAACGACTGCTCCTACGATAGAGGTAGATAATATGGCAGTCGTTTTTTTGGCTCCATGGAATCCAGCGGACCAAAATAATGCTAGCGAGTGAAAAAGTGTTGCAATTAGAATGAATCCACTATATTTCCATGCTTCAAAAAATTCATTCCCTATAAAAATACGAATAGCTGGTTTTGCAATTAAGATTAAACAAATAACAGAAGTTGCCATAAGCCGAAAGTAGTATTCATATGTTTTTGAAAAAAATGAATCTTTATCCTTAGCTTGAAATGAAAGAATAGCACTGTCTTTCCAAGCTAAAGAAAAGACTGAGTTGATGATTAAGAGAACTGCAGGAATCTTAATCGCAATCGCGTAAATTCCATTTGCAGAAACGCCTAAAAAAGTCGCAATTATCCATCTATCTGCCATGGTCATGACCCACCAGCTTGCCGCAGCTGGAATTATTGGTATCGCGTATGCCAAATAGTCCTTAAGCAACGTCCAAGAAACACTGCTATTAAGGAGATATTGAATAAAATTCATGCGATAACAAGCAAGAATAATGATACATATACCTGCGATACTATTTGCATAAAACAGTGCCTCGATCCCTAATTTGAAATATAGGATAAAAAGTAAATTTAAACTTATCACAATAGATGTCTGAATAATTCCTAATGTCGCAAATAATCGATTATGTCCTAACCCGCGCGCACATTGTTGAACAAAACTACTAAAAATCATCACATTAAGCAATAAGAGAGCTTCCCATTTATAAGAAAAATTACTAAAGAAAAATAACAAGATTGCAAGCAAATTAAACAGAAGTGAATGCCGTAAAACTTGGATAAACCCGGTCGATATGATCGTTTGTATTGAATAATTTGTTTGCTTATCGAGCAGCCAACGATAGGTAGCAGCTGTTAGTTCAAATGTAATAAATGGGATGAGTAAAGTAATTGTTGTAATAGCTAAATCCCATGTACCAAAATCTTTGGGAGTAAAATATCGAGTATATAACGGCAGCATGAGAAAAGTTAATGCAGATGACCCGAAATTGGCAATTCCATATAGAATTGTATCGTTTAATAATTTTTCTTTCTTATTCATCATGTAAACCCTCAACATTAATCTAAAAATTGATCGAGCATGTCAAACTGCTTGTCTGAACTTTTGATAAAATTTTGGATATCTATTGGTTCTTGATGAAATGTGTTCGTTACTTGTGAAGGGGTAACTGAATCGATGTTTCGTACCGTCGAATACAAATTCGGAAACTCTATATCTTCTAAAACCGTCTTCATTTTTTCACTATAAATAATTGGAAACACCGGCTTATGAAAAACCAAGCCGAGGATCATTGCGTGAAATCTTGTTGCGATTATGGCCTTAGACTCGTTTATTTTAGAGAGTGCTTCTGGCAAATTTGTGTGATATGCATAAGTGTTCACTTTATGAAGCAACGCTTTTGGAATGAGCGAAAGAATCTCATCCATTGCTAAATGATCTTTTTCCTTTTGACAAAAAGCCATTAACAACACGTCATATCCTTGTTTTATTAAATGAATACTAACATTGGCTATTCCTTTAAAGTAGGAAGCATCAAATTTTTTTAAGTCGTTTCGTATGGAAGGGTAAATGACGGAAATAAGGATCTGTTCTTTCGGTTTTCCGTGAAAAAATGAATCTTTTAATTGGAAAACGACATCAGCTGCTTGCCGCACAGGTAAATGTGTAAATAATTCTTTTGATTGCTGATCCCGAAAACAAATATCAGTTATTCCATGAAAAATTTTTTCGTATGTCTGATAAAATTTTCTGCTTTGATACGGTCCGAAATTAGCTCCTAAAATGAAAAACGAGTCATGAGAATTTTTCATCGTTTGCACATGTTGAGCTTCTTTTTCCCAACCTGTCTGCTCCATAAAAATAGAACCACCTATATATACGCCAACCTCACAAGTTTTTGCTAATTGCTCCCGTAAGTAAAGTTCTTTGTTAAACGGTTTTAAAGAAGCATGAATGAACTTGTTGAAAAGACGGTTATTTGGAATGATCTCTAGGTTTGGCAAATAGTTAAATGTTGTTTGATAGTTATTAGGTGCATAACATAAGAACTTTGTTTTCGGATAGCGTGTACAGATGGTATGAATGAAAAGATCATCTCCCAAATTATTTGCTGTATAAGCATAAATCATTACCTGAGTCATGTAATCTCACCTCTTATCCACCTGTTGTAGCAGGACAAAAATCCGTCTGAGTCTAGTTCGTATAAATTCTTTTATTTTAAAAAATATAAATGCTTGTCGATATGATTTTTTTCGTATAAAGGTGCCAATTAATTTTGCTTGGACACTACTGGTGAAATAAGGATATTTCGTAATAACATCCGAATGATTACAGATGATCTTTAGCTGATTTTTCTGTTCTTTCGTAGAGAGGGGACTCCCCTGATGAAAGAGATTCGTTATGGAATGAATTACTCCATTAGCAAAGATGGTTTCAAGATGTGTGATGTTATCATGTGTCCAACTATCGTTTTTCTCTAAAAACATTCTCACATCGTTATAAAGCTTCTTCTGCTTTTCAAACATATTATCGATATAAGAATTAGTTAAGGAGTTCGGATTTTGTTCATATACATATAAACTGCTTGGCAATACATAAAACGATGCACTATTCTCGATATAACTCAGATTAAATAATAAATCTTCTCCATAAGAATGGCTAAATGGAAAACGAATTTCATGATGTTTTACTTTTTCCAGACGGTACATCTTATTACATGGAGAAGGTAGAATAATCTGTTTATACAAAAGCCCAATATGATGTAAAAATACTTCTTTAGTAAAAAAACCGGCTATTGAGGGCGAAAGTAGCTGATTTCCTGATTCATACCCACAAATAACTAAATCAGCATCAAAAGTTTCCATGAAATGAATGAATTGCTGTGTCGTTGTTTTTTTTATCCGGTCATCTGCATCAACAAATTGTAAGTAAGTACCAGAAGCTTGTTCGATACCTGTATTTCGCGCAGCAGACGGGCCGGCATTTTCTTGATGGATGACAGTGATTCGTGGGTCAGTGTACTTATATTGATCACAAATGTTCCCACTTTCATCTGTAGAGCCATCATTAACTAAAATAATTTCAAGATTTTTATACGTTTGTCTTAAAATACTTGTAATACATACCTCTAGATAAGCTGCTGCATTATATACCGGAACAATGATGGAGACTTTTTTCATGCAGTTTTCCTCGCTTCCAGACCGATTATAATGACTAAAATGGCAACATACGTCATGACCGCCGGGGCAAACATAACATGGCCTGCGACAAAAGCGATGCCTCCAATGAGTGCAAGCGTTAAAAGCAAAAGAAAATAAGAAATGGTGCACCGATAAATGAGTAGTTTATTTAGCAAAACAGGTAAGGGAAGCAAAATAATGAATGTACCAACCACTCCGTAACTAAAAAATAAATCAAAAAAATCCATTTCGATCATTTTTGGATTTTTTTTATAATCACCTGCATAACCAAGTCCAAACAATTTTCTAATTAAAGGAGCTTGTAAATAGTCCGCTTTTTTTTCTCCAAGATAGATATCTCTGGAACTCATTAGCTGCTGTTTCATTTCTTGTTCCGTATTTTTTGTTTTCTCAACTGGTGAATCAACGGATGTCATATTTGTCATATAAGGTGTCAGTGGCAAGAAAAAGATACTGAAAACAGTGATAGCTAATAAAGGTAAGTTTTGTTTTATTTGTTTCATGAAAATGATTAAAACAATATAGCTTAGGATGATTATGATTGCTCCATAAAAAGCTGTTTTCGTTCCAATCATTGGAGTCATCGTAAGGATAAAGCTAAAAGCAACCAATGAAAGAGCGGATCGGCTTGCATGAAAATGAATGATCGCCAAAGTAAGTAAGATAATCACAATGACGCTTAGTTCGTTTGCTGAATAAAACCATCCTGAATATCCTGCTTTTACATATGTATAACTGGTGATGTCCGTCTTTGTCAAGATTGCAATCCAATAGGAGGCACCTACGATAATGGATGCAATCGCTGTTCCTTGTAAAATGACATCTTTTTTCACCAGTCGCTTTTCTAAAAAGACAAATGCACTGAAAATCATCACGACAAAGTAAGCAGTTTTTACAACAAATTGGATTTCCTCAGTAATATAGAAAGGTTGTTTTAACACAAAATTAATGAGAAAAGTTAAGGTTATACTAAGAAATGGTAAGCTAAATAAAAACAACGTATTAACAGTTGGTCGCAAATAATTAACGATAAAAATAAATAAAAAGAACATGAAGCCTGTTCTTAGCAGTGCCCCGAATGATAATGGCAAACTTGTCGTAAAGGATGTAATAATATCGATAATTGGTAGTAATACAATGAGGCTAAAAAATATTTTTTCCGTTTTTGTCATATCATCAACGCCTGACATAAAATGCTGTATGTTTCATTATCGTCAATTTTAGATTGATTTATTCAGGCATTATATTAGTCCTTCTAATTGGTTATATTGAAGAACGAATGTAACTAGTTGGGAGAGAGATCATGGTGAAAATTTTGCATTTAAATGCAGGGAATGAAACTGGTGGTGGAATGTATCATATTTTGCGTATGTTAGGGAAATTTAAAGAAGCTAATTCTGTTCCTTGCGTTCTTGGTGTCATGGAGAAAAAGGAACTGTACGATCGAGCGAAGGCAGCGAATATTGAAACGGTTTATTTTGAAAATGGAACAAGACTTAGTATGCCTTTACTTCGAAAAATCGAACAATATATTAAAACAGAAAATATTACGCATGTTCACACACATGGTCCAAGAGCAAATGTGTACATGAATATGTTGAAGAAAAAAGTGAAGATTCCTTGGGTCGTAACGGTTCATAGTGATCCGTTTTTTGACTTTAAAGATAAAGGAATATATGGAAAGTTTTTAACTCGCCTTCATCTACAAGCAATCAAAAATGCAGATCGGATTATTTCAGTTTGCCATGCATTTTATCCACCCTTAGTAAATGCTGGGATTAATATTGATAACATGAAAACCGTTCATAACGGAATCGATTTTTTGAATGAGATGAGCACAGAATTTGTTCCAGAATCTCAAAACTTCCGTGAACAGTTAGGGTTTACGAAAGAAGATTTCTTATTTCTTAAAGTTGCAAGGTTAGAAAGTGTAAAAGGTCACGGTTTTGCAATTAGAGCTTTTGCCGAACTGATGAAAAATGAATCGGAAAATATTCATTTATTACTATTAGGTGATGGAAGCTTAAAAAATAAATTAATGGAACTTGTCGAGCAACTAGATTTAAAAGATCATGTTCATTTTTTGGGAGAGCGTAAAGATATCGATCGATTTTATAAAATCGCAAATGTTACTTTATTAACGTCATTAAGTGAAAGCTTTCCTTACGTTTTGTTAGAATCAGCACGTGCGAAAACGCCGGTCATTTCAACAAATGTGGGAGATGTAGGGCATTTAATTTATCAAGATGAATTAGGATGGAAAGTAGCAACGAGTGATATGGATGGTCTCGTTGAAGCGATGAGGGAAGCGGTCTGTTTACATGCAGATGGATTAAGGCAAATGGGACAACGCCTCTATTCTTACGCATCGAGCAATTTTTCATTAGATAAATGTGCTCATGAGGTTTATAATGTATATAAACGCATTTAATTAAAAAATTACTCAATTTATCATAAACATGAATAGTTCTGAATGAAACGTTAAAAACTATTGAAAATGATTTCAAGGTAGAGGTGCCTGATGATTAAAATTATTTATTTATCCATTCTGTGTGCCGTGATCGCTTGTTTAAGTACACCACTCATTATAAAAATATCTTTGCGACTGAATGCTGTGGACAATCCCAATTGGCGTAAAGTCCATATTTCCCCTATGCCTACTTTAGGCGGTTTAGCTATTTTTATTAGTTTTATGGTCGGTTTATTTTTGATTCAACCGCAAAGTCCATACCATCTTGCCATTGTTATTGGTGCTTTCGTCATTATTTTACTTGGTTTTTTCGATGATTTATTTCATTTAACGGCAAAGGTAAAATTTATTGTCCAAGTTGCTGCTGCCAGTATTGTTGTTTTCTATGGCGGGCTGCAAGTAGAATTTATTAATTTGCCATTCGGTGGACAAATTGAATTCGGATGGTTTAGTGCCCTTGTGACGATTTTGTGGATCGTAGGAATTACAAACGCGATTAATTTAATCGATGGATTGGATGGACTGGCCGCCGGTGTATCCGCAATTGCGCTGTTTACGATTGCTGTGATGGCGATCTTTATGGATAATGTGTATGTTCTTAGTATGTCGATCATTTTATTTTGGAGTATTCTTGGATTTTTACCATTTAATTTTTTCCCGGCAAAGGTATTTATGGGGGATACAGGTGCTCTGTTTCTCGGTTTCATGATTGCGGTATTATCACTTCTCGGATTTAAAAATGTTACGATGATTTCCTTTATCATTCCGATTCTTATTTTAGCGGTGCCTATCTTTGATACAGCTGTTGCGATTGTCCGGAGAGTAATTCAAAAACGGCCAATTTCAAGCCCAGATAGTTCTCACTTACATCATCGGCTTGTAAAACTTGGGATGACACATCGGCAGACAGTTGTTTTTATGTATGTACTGAGTGGAATGTTTGGTATTGCTGCAATTTTATTATCGATGTCGACAGTTTGGGGTGCGGTGTTAATTGGAGCGATTTCACTTATTGTTATACAGATTTTAATTGAAACACTTGAATTAATTGACAGTAAATTTAAACCTTTGACGAATTTAGTAAAAAGAGTTAGAGGATAAGTTGATAACACGAATATTGGAAGTAGCTTGGTGTTTATAATGCCAGTTGTTGTATTGATAGTTGATGAAGAGAAGAAGAAGTTCCGTAGAGATATTCGTATTTATTACACGATGAAAGAAAAACGCTTGGGTTCATAAAGACCCAAGCGTTTACATTCTTTAGTATGTTGTTTCTTCGTTTGTTTCATCTTCTTCCGCAAAATCATAACCGTAGTCTGTTACGGGTAGTTCTAAATGTTCTTCCAAAATATTAACTGTTTGCGCGAGCGAGCGCTCATCCAGCTGCCAATAGTAAGTTGAACCTGGTTTATAGTCCTCGCCATCGATATTTAATGTTTCAATATCCATATTCGTTCCGTTTGTTAAATATCCGAAGAAACTTTTCATTTCGGAAAATGTCATATTCGTTTTCAAATTTGCACCGATAGCGTCAATGACATCATCGTATTTTAAAATGGAACTGACGGATAATGTGCGATCAGCTAATGCTTTCATAATTTCTTGCTGACGTTTTCCTCGTTCTACATCGCTATCTTTTTTTCTAGTTCGGGCAAGTGCTAATGCCTCTTCTCCATTTAATTTCTGCACTCCTGGATATAAATGAATAGCGTCCGCATTGTCTTTTGAATCCTGTTCCTGAAGCTCATATGGGACATCTATAGTAATTCCATCGACTGCATCAACTACATCCATGAATGCTTCGAAATTAACTCTGATATAGTAGTCTATAGGAATATTAAGTAAATTTTCAACAGTCTCTATCGTTGCCCGTGGACCGCCATAAGCATGGGCATGGTTAATTTTCGTTTCATAGCCAACTTCAGGGACATATACGTAAGAATCTCTTGGGATACTAAGTAATTTGACGCTTTTTTCATCTTTATTTAATGTAGCTACCATTAGCGCATCTGTTCTTGCCTCATCATCAGAGCCACGCTTCTCACTTGAATCAATCCCCATCAATAAGATAGACACGCTATCGAATTTAGGGTCTACATATTCTTCCCGTAAATCTGATTTATCCCGATTTATATCATCATGTGATTCGGAAATTGCACTGTCGGCTTTAGAATGTAAATACATAGAATATGAAGCAATAGCTATAATAACAATTAAAAATGGGAATAATATTTTAAATCTTTTTTTGAGAACACGCTTCTTCTTTTTAACGATTCTCGAGTTATTTTCAATCATAATTAGATCTCCAATCTTCCTTTGGATAGTTAAATACTATATTTATATTATAAATAATCGCAATGTGTTTTATTACAAATAGAAAAAAAAGATGTACAATGATAAAATTTATAATAATGACGAATTATATCAGTCTCTACATATTCTACTATTTTTTTGTCATTTCGTAAATATAAATAGGTAAAAAGATTAAGATTTTAATAGTATTTTCTAAATATTTTGGAAGGGTTGCAATAATATGGTAAAAGAGAACGAAAAAGTCGAAATAATGGATATATCTTTTATTAATAATAATAAGTATAAATTTTTACATAAGCAAGTGAATGATCATTTCATTTCCAATGAAAAATGTTTTATTGTTACAGCAAATCCGGAAATTGTGATGGAGACTAGAAGAAATAAAACGTATAAAAAGATTGTTCAATCAGCGGATTTTGTCGTACCAGATGGGATTGGGATTATACTTGCAGCTAAACATAAAAAGGAGCCTCTGATAGAAAGGATAGCTGGATTCGATCTAATGAAGGATATGTTAGAGTTTGCAAATGAATCTGGAGCAAAGTGTTTTTTTCTAGGTGCTTCTGAGGAGGTAAATAAAGAAGCGGTGAGTAACATAAAACGACAATATCCGGGAATAAAAGTGACAGGTAGACATCACGGATTTTTTGATAAAACGGATTCAGCCGTCGTGCAATTAGTAAAAGACGGAGAACCTGATTTTATTTTTGTTGCATTAGGGTTTCCTAAACAAGAAGAGTGGATTTATGAAAACTTACCAGCATTTTCAAAAGGAATTTTTATGGGGGTAGGCGGAAGTTTAGATGTGTTTGCGGGAAAAGTTAAGCGGGCTCCTGATTTTTGGATAAAGTTAAATTTGGAGTGGTTTTACCGAATAATAAAACAGCCATTTCGTTGGAAGCGAATGTTACCGATTTTTAAGTTTATGTGGCTTATTTATACAAAAAGGGATTAGAGATAAGAGGTTAGAAAAATTTTATTGTACGATTTTCACTGCGAATAATATCTATAGGTAAACGATCAAATTTCATTTGGAACGGGAAGACATGTGGGTTCATTTACTTGTATCACCAATAACTCATCAAAAGGCAATAAATATTTCCCTTATCCTCCCATAGTTTTAAGGAAATTAACTTTTACGAAGGACGGAATGAAGCTTTTTGAACATCCTCTTTTAAGAAACTTAGTTCTTTAGCAATTGTTATGAAGCTAAGAAGCTGGGACATAAATAGCGTCTGAAAGGGCGAACAATATGATAAGGAAATATACGTAGATTCCTCGTAGGCTAAAACCGTTCACTAGCTATGCTTTCGTCCCACCGAAAAAATTATGTCTAACACCGACACTAGGATTCTGTCGGTTCCTAGAGAACAGTAAATGTTCCGATAGGCGATCATGCAGTCTCACGAGCCCAAAGATCTCTGGAGAGACTTGAAACAAGGGGATACAAAAGCTTTGAGTTGCGCCCATGAAAGTATATTTCTGAAATTGTGGATAGATTTAACATAGTTCGTCTTTTCATGGATAAAAATATTTTTGTCTCCTTGTTTTTTTGGCTCAGCTATTTCTAATTCCCGAAAAAGTTTCTCATTATCTAATTTCCAAGGTTCTATAGGAGAAAGTCTTGAACTACAGAAATTTTTCCTCATAACTTTCTCTTTTATTAGCTTTATTTATTCAATCTTACTTTATTTCAAATTCATGGAAGAGTGGGAGTTCATTAACGACGTTTATGTCAGTTAATTTAATAATTTTTATTTCATCATTAATTTTATTCCAATCCGTTTTTTTAATGGAAGTATTATAATGGAAGTATTTTTCATTATGTTTGCACCTTGCTGCTTAATTCCAGTAACTAACGCTTTCACAATATCTACTGGCTCTCCGCGATTAATAAAATCTTCAAGTTTACCAGCAGCTTTATAAATCATTAATTTGTGTGACAAATCCATTTTATCTGTCAAATCAGTTGTACTACCATAAAAGTGAACACAGAAATGCCCCGGGAAGTTATTGTTTAAGGATCCTGCACCGTGAGATTGTACAACCCTTTGATTCAAAAGGTACAAATCTTATGGATCATGGTACTCTCAATCAAGGATCGTCGATTATATTTTAAAATTTTCACACCTTTTCTTTCTGAATCACGATTGTAGTGGTGAAAGCGAGGTGATGAGGAATGGCAGTAAGCAGAATCATTCGTTCCCAATTGCGTCTTCCCTTAGACAATGGAGTTCATCCAACATCAGGCAATGTCATTATTAAAGTAAAAGCGTTTAACAATGTAAAGACGGACGCAACAGCAGATCAATTGTATGATGTAGCTCATGCATTAGCTGGATTACAGACATTGCCACTTTATGGAGTTGAGCGCTCAGACAGCTCAGAAATCTCCCAAAATTAAGGCAGACGTAGAACAAATAAATAGGGAGGAGGATAATAATGAAGAAATTAGAACTGATTTTTGAAAATGAAGAGGGGAAGTCAGTTACGTATACACTTGACAGCCCGGTTGACCCAGCTGACCCTGAAGCGGTAAATGCAGCTATGGATGAAGTGATTTCTCAAAATTGCTTCGGCTCAACTGGAGGAGATCTAGTTGCGAAAAAGGGAGCTAGAATTGTTGAGCGTAAGGTAACAGATATTGATATTGGAATGGAGGAGTAAGCAGACATTAGAAGAATGTATCTTCTAATGGGTAGTTTGGAAACTCAATATGGTTAAATAAAGCAGGCCAGGGTCACGATCACTCTGGTCTGTTTTTACGAGGAGGAAATGATATGGAAACATGGGTGACATTTATAACAGAACTCAGTTTTCCCATAGCGATTACGTTTTATTTATTACATCGTATTGAAGGAAAACTTGATGTTCTAAATGAATCTATCCGTTTGTTACCAGATAAGATGAAATAAAACATCTGCTAGCCTGACCCTGTTTTCGTGAGAATAAACATTCACGAATTCGGGGTCTTTTCGTCCTCAAATCCTTGTCAGTCTAGTTTTCTTTCAGTTTCCTTTTCAGCCTTCATAACTAAAAATCACAAAAAGGTTATTTTTGAAATCACTATTTGGCAGAACCGAAGCGATCACATTCATAAAAAACTCTGTCATCCTTAGTAATATTCTTGTCTTTATTTGATCTGACTACTTGTATGATCCAGCATAAAAAAGGCCAGAATTAATCATATTCTGAAGTTAGAGTAAAATGTTTATGGGAGAACATATTACCGCATTATTGGAATTTAAGTCGATAGACTTGAATTCCAATAATGCGGCAACCAAGCAAAGCGCGGTAGAAAGAAAAATGTGTTTTGCATGAAAAAAAAGGACCTTCTTTTGTATAGTTAAGTTTACTACAACTACTAATACAAGAAAGAGGCCCTTAAAATGAAAGATATCATAAATTCGCTCACAATGAAAGAATTAGAACAAATTACATACCGTGCATTACAAAAAAGCTTCTCCCAAGTAATGGCTCAAACACTGTTAGAACTTGATGAGGCAATAGCTTTGGGAAGAGATAAAAAAGGTTTTATTTAAAAGATAAAAGACCGTTAAAATTTGAATCTATCTTTGGATCCGTTGAATTAAAACGAAATTATTATCAGGATAGAGAAACTGGAGATTATGTTTATTTATTGGATCAATATTTAGCTTTTGATGACACAAAGGGAATGAGTCCTGTTGTACAAGACTTAGCGATTGAGTTAGCGGTCACAGGAGTGTCTTATCGTCAGGCAAGCGATGCGATGGAAAAACTGTTAGGGTATCCAGTCATCAGCCACGAAGGAATTCGTCAACAGCTTTAGAATACGGAGGTTGTTCCAGAAAAATCTGTTCCACTTGACCAAGAGGTTCTCTTTGTTGAAGTAGATGGACTTTATACAAAGAGCCAAGAGAAAGGCAAAAAAGGCAGAGAAATCAAGATTGCTAGTGTACATCAAGGTTGGGAAATGAATGGAAAACGCGCAAAGTTAAAGGAAAAAAGCTGGATAATGAATACTATGTTTCCATCACAGGATCAAGCCAAGGAGCTAATTGCGATGTCTCTCAATCCCAAGTGAGTCAAGGTCTTTGAGAAAGGGTAAAATTAATTTTCCACCAAAAAAGAACGGTATAATGCACTTTAGTGGGTAGAAAAGAAACAAAAGGTTGAAAATTTACCCCAAGACACAAAAAAACAGCTGAAACCTTGTCCTATATGGTTTAAAATAGTTAATAATCACAACATTTACGAACCATTTATAATGCTAGAATGGTAAAATTTCAGAAAAAAGGAAACTATGTAATTTATGAATTAGCAGATGTAGCGATTGCACACTTTTTAAAATCTTTGCGTGCCTTGGCGGAAAAACAGTTTATGCAGGTTCAACAAATAAAACAAGAATTTTTAAATGCCAATCTTGGGATGGATGGGATACCCCTGTCAGAACTTAATGAACGGATGGAAAAAGGCGAAGTTTTATTGTTAGATGTTCGACCAAAAGAAGAATATGATCATGCTCATATTCCTGGTGCTATTTCTATACCAATTGAAGAATTAAGAGAAAAACTTGCTCCGTTACCAACCGATCGTAATGTTGTTGCCTATTGTAGAGGACCATACTGTTTAATGGCAGCAGAAGCAGTAGATCTTTTAAAAAGTAAAGGAATAAATGCCTATCGTTTAGAAAATAGTGTCCAAGATTGGTATCAATTTAACGAGCAATTAAATTAACGAGCGTTTAATTTGAATTCAAGAATTGCTGGGAAACGACACATTATGTTTGTTAACATGAATTGACGTTTTTTGAGTAAAGGGAAAGTTACTTCTTGCACTCAATCATTCAATGGAGTCGTTGAATACATTATTTAAAAAGTTAATTGTTTAAGAGCGTGATATCATTTCTGTCGGAAAAAAATTCGTATATTGGAATGAACCTTTTTAATTGACTACAGGGGGCGAGGGTGTTTTTGTCTAGTGAACCGAATGTTTTGATAAAAGAGTATATAGATCATCCAGAAAAACAAAAAAAATTATATAAACGTACATTAATCATTGTTGTTATTTCTCAAATATTTGGAGGGGCGGGATTAGCAGCAGGAATAACTGTTGGCGCTTTGCTTGCAGAGAAAATGCTTGGAACAAATGCATTTGCAGGATTTCCAGCCGCTTTATTTACGTTAGGATCGGCAGGTGCTGCATTAGCAGTAGGAAGACTTTCAAATCGTTTTGGAAGACGTATGGGTCTTGCGACAGGATTTATAACAGGTGGTCTTGGAGCGATAGGGGTTGTAATTGCCGCAGTTACAAATAGTGTGCTTTTATTATTCTTTTTTCTACTCGTTTATGGTGCGGGAACGGCAACAAATTTACAAGCTCGCTATGCTGGTACAGATTTAGCAACGAATAAACAGCGGGGAACTGCTGTAAGTATCGCAATGTTTTCAACGACATTTGGTGCAGTTGCAGGGCCAAACTTAGTGGACGTGATGGGAAACTTTGCTCGTTCTGTAGGTGTTCCAGAATTAGCAGGTCCATTTATATTATCGACGGTAGCATATATAGTGGCAGGTCTTTTTTTATTTGTTTTTTTACGTCCTGATCCATTTATCATTGCGTTAAAAATCGATGCGAATAAGCAAAAAAATATGAAACATCAAGAGATACAAGGAAAGAATCTAAGTAATAAAAATGGAATAATCGCTGGTGCATTCATCATGGTACTCACTCAAATTGTGATGCTTGCCATTATGACAATGACACCAATTCACATGGGGGATCATGGCCACAGTTTACGTGCAATTGGACTTGTGATCGGATTCCATATAGGTGCAATGTACCTTCCTTCACCATTAACAGGAATTTTAGTTGATAAGCTAGGTAGATCTACCATGGCGATTGCTTCTGGTGTTACATTGCTCTCATCAGGTGTTGTAGCGGCAGTTGCACCGGGAGAATCTTTATTTCTGATGAATGTTGCATTGATCTTACTTGGCTTAGGATGGAATTTTGGTTTGATAAGTGGAACGACTCTTATTGTCGATTCAACAGAACCTTCAACACGTGCAAAAACACAGGGTACAGTGGATGTTTTTATAGCGTTAGGGGGCGCTTCTGGTGGTGCGATGTCAGGAATGGTTGTTGCTGGTGCTAGTTTTGAAACATTGTCACTTGTAGGAGGGATTTTATCCTTGTTTCTTATTCCAGTTGTAATTAGGTTTATCGGTATAGGTAGTAAAAATAAATAAATGGTGGAAGCTTTTTTGCAAATGACAGCCAAAGATTTAGAACAAAAGATAAATGCTGAGGAAGATGTATACATTATTGATGTTCGTGAAAAAGATGAAGTCCTAAAGGGTAAAATTCCCGAAGCGAAACATATTCCACTAGGGGAAATCACAAAGCGTTTAAGTGGATTTGATAAAAGCAAACATAATTATGTGATATGCACGAAAGGTGCTAGAGGTGTGGATGCCTTGTGAAATATTAATTAAAAAGGGCTACCAAGCAACGAATGTGATGGATGGGATCTAGGGTGGCAGGGTGAGCTTGAATAGCAGCTAAGGGAAGTCGAGAGTTCATGAAAAAAAGACTATTATTAAAACAGAATATTCCATAAACTGATACATTTCTATTTATGGATTTGTTACAGTTTAAAGTAAATAAACTTTGGTGGTGTATAAGTTGACCAAAATAACTCTTCATGTTCCTAGGTTGTTTTTAGGATTTATCTTCTTTATTGCGGGGTGAAATGGCTTTTTTGTTATCTTTAATCTTAAACCATTTATTGAGACTAGTCTGGCTGCGATGTCGATTTTTGAATTTCAGTATTTGTTAATTTTCGAAAAATCTTTAGAGGTTTTTTGTGCTGTTTTATTAATCACTAATCGTTTTATTCCGTCAGCTCTTGAAGTATTATCACCGATCGTAGCCAACATCTTACTGCTACATTTATTCATCGATCATTCATTACTTCTTCTGGCTATAATTATTGTTGGTTCGCATATTTATTTACTGTATTGTTTTAGAAAAAACTTTATAGGAATATTAGAAAAAAACCTTCTTCATAGTTACTGAAAAGTATGTGGCAACTGCACAATATAATTTTTCCATCATCTTTGTTTGATTGTTCAAGAAAGGCATTTATAAAATTAATGAGATGAAGTGTTGGACACATAATAGCAAAGTTTTTTCCTTGAGACTTCCTAAGTTAAAAATTTTAAAAAATAAGTTACAATAGGTCTGACTAATCTCATGCTCTTTTATTTATATGAGATTAAAGAAAAATTATTTTGATAAAGGAAAGAGCGTTTTAGTAGAATAACGATATTCGTTTATTAGTTATTTAATGGACAATTATAGGAGGATGTATCGTGACCAAACATCGAATTTATACAATGAGTTTCGCAAGTGTCTATCCACATTATATTGCAAAAGCAGAAAGAAAAGGACGTACAAAATCGGAAGTCGATGAAATAATTCGTTGGTTGACAGGATATAGCCAGGAAGAGTTAGAAGTACAATTGGAAAAAAAGACAGACTTTGAGACCTTCTTTGCAGAGGCTCCTAAACTGAATCCTTCAAGAGCTTTGATTAAAGGTGTTGTCTGTGGAGTTCGGGTGGAAGATATCGAAGAACCAACGATGCAGGAAATTCGCTATTTAGACAAGCTAATCGATGAGTTAGCAAGGGGAAAAGTGATGGACAAAATTTTACGAAAGTAAGAATGAATGCTTTTCATTCATCTTAATCCCTGTCATCATAAAAAAATGCCAAAAATCCGTATGACAGACAGACGTCATGCGGCATCCAATCAATGTAACAAAATGAGGATTCCAAATATCAATGGGGCAATAAAGGATTTTTTTATAAATCATTATCGTACAGCATAATTCCTGCTATATTGGAGTTGTATTCAACCTAATCAATTCTTAAAAGACTTTTCCGACAACTAACACCATTGTTTGTTACCTTACCTTACCTTACCTCATATTGTTTCCCCTCTTTTTCTAGAGGTATTTTTGTAGTGTCTCTCGAAGTTGCTCCGCCACAGAAACTGCTTTCAGATCTTGAGTTATTTCATCTGATTTGTTTGCATCCCCAATAATATAATCTTCAAATTTGATTCCAATAAAATCAAAAAGACTTAAAATTGGTAATTGCATCTACTCATCCATTTCATTCAGCATTTTCCGTGGAAGATCTAAAGAATGAGACGCTTTTGCTAACAGAGAATGGCTGTTCTTATCGGAATATGTTCAAAGAGGCTTTAAATTCTTTTGGGATATACCCATTGGATCAAATTAAATTTGCAAGTGTAGAAGCGATAAAACAATGTGTCATTGCAGGATTGGGTGTTGCTTTATTACCAGAGATGGTAGTCAAAAAAGAACTGGAAGAAGGAAAAATGAAAACATTAATGTGGAATGCTACTTTATCTCGCCTTTATACTCAAATTGCTTGGCATAAGGATAAACAGATGACATCACCGTTAGAAGCTTTTATAGAATTAACCCGTGAAACATTTAAACCAATCTATGGAATACTACTAATCATACCGTACTTTATGTTTGGTGATGCTCTTAAATCAACGATTGGACTTGGCGGTACACGTACAAATTATTATGCGAGTCTTATTATTAGCTCCTTTCTATTTATCGTATCGCTAATGATTGTTAACAATGTGTTTTTCCAGTTATCTGAGTTTATAACAGAGAATACGAAAAGTACAACGCATGTTTTCCACATTGCCAGTTTGTTTGGAGCATCAAACGCAATATCATATTTCTGGGTGGATGTACTTTTTGGTATCTTTCTCGTTGGAACAGGTACCATTCTTTCAGCTGCTTTATACCGATTTGGTTATCTATGGATGCTAGGTATCGTTGTAGGCTTAGGAGTAGTTGATTTCTGTGGTTTACATTAGGAGATATGAGCGGATTATTCAAATGGACATTAGAAAATATGTATTTGTTCCTTCATTTGTTAGGCGGGTAGGGATTGTATGTATAAGTACACACATATCCGCTCATTAAGTGGGTCACTTTAAAGCTATAATTCACGGTGAATGTTATTTAGTATAAATAGGAACTCGGCATTTTAGCTTCGAAGTTTGTTTGAGAAATCTTAATATCCAAAGCGTGATTTTTAATCCCAAGCATCTTTTTCCATTAATGGATAATTAAATAAGATCGTGTCTTCCATCATCGGGGACAGATTGTGAAAATGACTAGTAAATTAAAATAGACAAGGGGGACTGAATATGCAATTTGTGTTTGATTTGGATGGAACGATATGTTTTAAAGGGAAGCCGGTATCAGACAAAATCCTCGATTCGCTGGCGGAGCTCACAAAAAATGACCATCAGGTAATCTTTGCATCTGCCAAGCCGATTAGAGACATGCTTCCAGTCATACGTGAGGATTTTCACCACTAAAACAAGATGATTGTACGATTCTGTTGATTTCATGGAAGTGCGAATAAATATTATTTGTTATCCCATTATTATGTGTTAGAAAATTAAGTCAGTAAATAGAAATCATATTTTAATAGGATAGGAGGCAGGGGAATATGGAATTCGAATATATTAGAGATTATGCGATGTATGCGGCTGTTTTGGGTTTCTTTAGTTTAGCTTGGTTTGGATGGGCACAAGAGAATCCAAGAAAAACATGGCGAAAATATCTTGGAATCGGATCAGGAATGGCGATACTTGTGTGTATAGTAGGTGTGTATTTGAGCATCACGCATTGGGATGCTCCGTCAACTCTATCTTTGGAGGGGAAGGCTACTTTTATAAGATATATAATTGTATTCTATGCCGAATTCATTATCGGTGGCATCGGTGCATTCGTGTTAATGAGATTGAAACACAAAGATTGGATTGCACCTTGGATTGCTTTTGTAGTCGGCACACATTTCTTTTGGCTAGTCGATATTTTTAAGGATTCTAGCTTGTATATTTTAGCAATCGTCATGATTGGTGTGGCTTTCATTTCTCCTATAGTCGCTAAAAAATATAATGTTGCGAGTAGTGCAATTACTGGGATTGGATCTGGCACAATTTTATTCTGCTTTGCAGTGCTCGGTTTAGTGCGCTACTTATTAAGCTAATGTTTATATCATGATACTCTTTCTTATTTGCTTACTGCCTTATTATCATTGAGCAAAAATCATAAACGATATAATGTGGTGTGTACCAAGATGAAACTTTTGGACTCCAGAAATTTTCAATCGGTATGTCAAGGGATGGCGATCGATAAATGCTATTCGAGTAAAAGATAAAAATAAAAGACGAACGATTATTATAATATGTTGACCAAATCATTAAGAACTAACCACATAGCTACGATAGTTTTCAAAATCTATGTATTTTTCAAAGCTCTCAAACCATGTGTTTGAGGGCTTATTTATTTTTCTCCTTACCAAATACCCCTTTTTTCAAAGATGAAATATGCTTTGTAACAAGAATTATTACCCATCAATTAATTTTAGTTGATAATCTCCGCTCTTTTTAAAAATACATCATAAATATGCCCTGGAGACTATTAGATTACCTCATTCAAAATGTGATAAACTTTTATATTTTTTATTTTAACGAATAAAATCAGTGTTTATTAAGCCGTTTTACAGTCGTGTACATCTTTCGGTAGAGACTTTTGCATCTCCTTTTGCAATCGTTTTCCAATTATTTTCCGAATACTGTTTTACATATTGAAATATACTTTTATATAGTTTACAATGAAATTGATAATCATTCTCAATTATAGGAGGTTGAAAAGTAAATGTCTAAGAAGAACAAAGTTCCAAAACAAAAATCTCCAATGAGCAAGCTTATGCCATATTTAAAGCGAAAGAAAGCATCGTTGTATGGTTCCATCATTGCTTCGTCCTTATCTTCCGTGTTCGGGTTTGTTCCATATTTAGTCGTTTATATATTAAGTATTCAGATTTTACATATAAGCAATTCATTTAGCCCAACGAATTTAACGATATTAGTCGCCATTTCTTTAGGTGCCATTCTATTAAAAGGACTTTTCTTCATGATGGCTGTCAATTTATCGCATAAAGCGGCTTATGATGTGCTTTATGACATTCGGATTGACTTAGCAGATAAACTAACGAAACTGCCGTTAGGTTACTTCGACAAAAACGATGTAGGTTCGATTAAACATACAATGAATGAAGATGTGGAACAATTAGAAGAAGGGATTGCCCATTTAATCCCCGATTTGACAACAGGCATTGTCGTTCCAGTTGTCACATTTATTGTCATGTTTGTATTGGATTGGAAAATGGCACTCGCTGCATTTATGATGATCCCGATTTTAGGAATTGCCTTTGCATTTGCCAACAAAAAACTAGGGAGAATGGGACCTAAATATGGTGAAATAAATCAGCTGTTAAGTTCAACTTTGCTTCAATATGTATACGGCATGAAAGTGATTCGGGCATTTTCCCGTACAGAACGTGCTTATGAAGATTATAGTAAAGTGGTGAATCAAGTTGGTAATATGGGAGAAGAAGTAGAAAAGCAAACGATCTTTGTGAAGACTCTAGCCGCTGGCTTAGCGCAAATGCCACTTCTAATCGTTGTCCCTGTGGGCGTTTGGTTTTATTCAATTGGTGAAATTACACTGTCATTATTTATTATCTTTGTCATGTTAACGATAGGAATTGGTAATACACTTTTGAAGGCTTTTCGTTCCAGTGGATCCGTATCATTTCGGATCGCAAGTGTAACGAATAAAATTATGAATCTATTAGAACAAGCCGAATTACCACGACCGAAACAACCTAAAAAGCCAGAAGGATCTAGCCTAGAATTTCAAAATGTATCTTTCTCTTACGATGCTGAAAGTGAAGTATTAAACAATGTTTCGTTCACAGTACCACAAGGGACATTAACAGCACTTGTCGGTTCATCAGGTGCTGGAAAAACAACAATTGCACGGATGGTTCCACGTTTTTGGGATGTCACGGAAGGCTCTGTTACGATTGGTGGGGTTGACGTTCGTTCTCTCTCAAATGAAGATATGTTACAAAAGGTCTCATACGTTTCCCAGGATATTTACTTATTTGATGGAACGATTATGGATAATATTCGGATGGGGAGACTTGATGCAACGGATGAGGAAGTGATGGAAGCTGCTAAACAAGCACAATGTCATGATTTTATCGTAAACTTACCAGACGGCTATCAAACGGTTGTTGGGGAAGGCGGTGGGCGGTTAAGTGGAGGACAGCGCCAACGGATTAGTATTATTCGTGCGTTTTTAAAACAAGCACCAATCCTTATTCTTGATGAAGCGACTGCTTTAATTGACCCTGAAAATGAAGCGTTAATTCAGGATGCAATTAATGAATTAGTTGCCCCTGTGGACGGACAGCCTAAAACGATTTTAATGATCGCTCATCGTCTCCACACAGTCATCCATGCTGATCAAATTCTCGTTATTGAGGATGGGACAGTAGTGGGAAGCGGTACTCATCAACAATTGCTGGCAGAAAATGAGCATTATCGTAACCAATGGGAAGCATATACAGTTGAAAATAATCCACCAATATTTTCTGACTCTGTTGAAGATCATTCTGTACAACAAGTAGAATCTCATCAGCAAGAAGTACAGAAATCGAAAGTTTTAGTAAACGAAAGTGAAGAAGAAGTGGATTTATTCCGTAAAATAACTGAACAGTCCATTATTAAAAATGCCTTTGTTTTTGCGGGGGCAGATAATGAAAAACGACTCAAAAAGTCATTTTGGCTAAGCGCTTTGGAAGGTCCATTTGTCAGTGTGCCATTCATTCTTGTTGCATTCATTATTTTTGCACTGTATAGCGAAACAAGCGCGAGCAATTGGCTCTTAGTCGGAGCCATCACGGTAGCATTTGTTTTTCAATGGATAACATATTATTTGTCAAATCGTGAAACATTCCCGTTCTATCAACAAATAATTGCAAATATCCGTTTATACTTAGGGAAACGTTTAAAAAATTTGCCTTATGGATTTTTTATTAATGAAGATGCGTCAACAATTGAAATGCGTATTAAGCAAGATGCGATGCTTGCCGGTTATTTACCCGCGGTTGGGATTGGACTAATCAAAGGATTAATTGTTCCAGTTATCATACTTGCTGTATTGTTTTGGATTGATTGGCCACTCGCTTTAATTGCCATAGCGGGAGTGCCATTTTGCTTCCTCATAACGAATTTCGCCGAACGTAAATTACAAACGACGTTAAACAGGTTGCAAATTGCACGAAAACATGCGAATAAAAGAATTGTAGATTTCATAAAAGGAATTTCTGTTATAAGAGCATTCGGATTAAAGGATAGTTCGTTAATTGGTTACAAGGATGCCATTGATGAGTATCGAGATAGTAGTATCGACATTCAATATAAATATTCACCATTTGCCGCATTAAATATTATTATGTTTGAATTAGGTTTCATTGCGGTAGTAATCGTTGGAGGATTTCGTTTTATGGATGGATCCAT
Organism: Pseudogracilibacillus sp. SO30301A; assembly: GCF_037072025.1. Lineage (NCBI taxonomy): Bacteria > Bacillati > Bacillota > Bacilli > Caryophanales > Bacillaceae > Pseudogracilibacillus > Pseudogracilibacillus sp. SO30301A. Next base: position 116,728 of record NZ_JAXHDD010000008.1, read on the forward strand.
TAACGGGATTGAGTGGATCTGCTTCCTCGTCTTAACGGTTGCCCTTTATGAACCGCTTCCATTTATGGATTATATGGCACATAGACGAATGGCCAAAACGGTTACGATGAGTTTAAACGAAATCATTTTAGAGGATGATCTAAAGCAGCCTTCAGTAAATCAACAAGTCATTCCTACTGGTTCTGAAATCAATTTCCACGCTGTCCAATTCGGCTATCAAGATGAACCTGTTCTAAAAGATTTTAATTTACGGATTCCTGAAAAAGGAATTACTGCATTTGTCGGTCCTTCTGGAGGAGGAAAAACAACAGCACTTAATTTAATTTCCCGATTCTGGGATGTCGATGCTGGAAGTGTCACAATTGGTGGTGTCGATGTTCGAGAAATGCGGCATGATACATTAATGAAACAAATTACTCCTGTTTTTCAAGATGTCTATTTAATGGCCGATACGATTTTAAATAATTTGAAGTATGGTAGACCAGAAGCAACGATGGAGGAAGTAATTGAAGCAGCTAAATTAGCGCGCTGTCACGACTTCATCATGGAGCTATCAGAAGGCTATAACACTTTCGTTAGTGAAGGTGGAGGTACTCTATCAGGTGGTCAAAAACAACGCATGAGTATAGCAAGAGCCATTTTAAAAAATGCACCAATTATTTTATTGGATGAAGCGACTGCCAGCATTGACCCTGAAAATGAAAAATATATTCGGGAAGCGCTGCAAGTATTATCCAAAAATAAAACAGTGGTGATTGTAGCCCATCGAATCCATACGATACAACAAGCTGATCAAATTGCCGTTGTAGAGGATGGTCAAGTAGTCCAAGTGGGTAAACATGATGAACTTGTTCGCGAGGAAGGATTGTATCGACAGTTCTGGAATGAACGTACCCGTGCAGAACAGTGGGAAATTAGTAAACTACCTTTGACTTCTGAACATAAGGGAATGGATTAATTTGTAAAGCATTGAGTAAATTATTCTTGAAATAAAGAAACATATATGCTCAAAATCGTATCTACTATAAAAAAGGTAATGGGTTGTTGATTTTAATTCGCTTATCGGCTCTCTTATGACTTGAATCATAAATTTGTCGCTCAGGTAAAGTGAAAAGTTGGGAAATAGACGATCAGGTTTATTTCCTGTTTTTCTGGAATGTCTCACAGAGATGAACTTTTGTAAACAAGCATCTCTGCCATACGATTGAAATTAGGCTTTAAAAGTATAACGCCACTTGTTTGTTGCTAATAGAATCATTGATAAAAGTGCTGTTTTTGCAACCCGCCGACAAGAATCTTTCCAGGCTCGAGCTGATAATGCTCACTTCCATTGAATATGAATTCAGCTTCCCCGTTTAAACAACAGATAATGGCACATTTTGTCGTTGGTTAGTCAAAAT